>BQJH01000033.1 GCA_021604605.1 Hyphococcus sp. | reverse complement strand
CTGCCGCCAAGGGAACATTACGCGGGCTCCACTATCAGGCGCCGCCATACGCACAGGCAAAGCTTGTCAGAGTGCTCGCGGGTGCGATCATTGATGTCGCGGTTGATGCGCGCAAAACATCAGAAACTTTTGGCCAATGGGTAAAAGCAGAATTAAATGCGGAGAATGGCGCTCAATTGTTCGTACCCGCAGGGTTTTTACACGGGTTCGTTACGACCGAACCAGACACCATCGTCAGTTATAAAGTCGACGCGTATTACCACAAAGAAAGCGACGGCGCGGTTATGTGGAATGACCCAGCCCTTGCGATTGATTGGGGGCTGAACGCCTCTGACGTCACACTTTCTGAGAAAGATAAAACGGCGCCAAGCTGGAACGACTTCAGCTCGCCGTTTTAAATTATTCTACCGTTACTGACTTTGCGAGATTGCGCGGCTGGTCAACATCCGTGCCTTTTGCCGTCGCTGTATAATACGCTAACAGCTGAACCGGGATCGCATAAACAATCGGCGCCAATAATGGGTCTGTGTCAGGGATTTCAATTGATTTCCAAACCCCATCGCCAGCTTCTGCAATCCCTTTTTTGTCAGAGATCAAAAGCGGCTTACCGCCGCGCGCAATAATCTCATGCATGTTAGAAATCGTTTTACCGTAATGGCGGTCACTCGGCGCCACGACAACAACCGGCAATTGCTCATCAATCAGGGCAATCGGCCCGTGCTTTAATTCACCTGCGGCATAACCTTCAGCATGAATATAAGAAATCTCTTTCAGCTTGAGAGCGCCCTCCATCGCGATCGGAAAACTGGCGCCGCGCCCGACATATAAAACATCGGTTGCTTTGGAGATTTCCGCCGCGATTTCCTCAATATCTTTTTCACTGGCAAGAGCCGCAACAACAAGACGAGGCAATTCCAGAAGGGCGCTGACGAGCCTTGTCTCATCTTCTTTAGACAAATGTTTTCGCTGTCGCCCCGCCGCGATGGCAATGCAAGCCAGCGCAGTCAGCTGGCATGTAAACGCCTTTGTAGAAGCGACCCCAATTTCAGGCCCCGCAGCAATGGAGAAAATCGTGTCCGCTTCGCGAGCGATGCTGGATTCCGTGACATTAACGAGCGCCGCAATTTTTTGCCCGTGAGACTTGGCGTCTTTTAAAGCGGCCAGCGTATCCGCCGTCTCTCCAGACTGCGATATAAACAAGGCGCCGCCGTTCTTCGCGTAAGGCACATCCCGGTAGCGAAGCTCCGATGCAATATCGATTTCAACTGGCAGGCGCGCCCAACTTTCAAACCAGTATTTTGCGATCAAGCCGGCATAGTAAGCCGTACCGCATGCAGAGATCGTCAGCCGGTCAAAAGTCTCCATATTAAAGGTGAGACTTTGCGGGCTCAGCGTATTGTTTTTCGTATCAATGTAACGCGACAGCGTATGCGCAATAACTTCCGGCTGTTCGTGAATTTCTTTTGCCATGAAGTGGCGATGACCGCCCTTGTCAACCATGGCGCCCGAAGCAGAAGACTGAACTTCCGTTCTGGTGACTTTCACGCCTCCCTCGTCAAAGACCTGAAACCCGGCGCGGGTGATCTCGGCCCAGTCGCCTTCTTCTAAATATGTAACCAGATTGGTGAACGGCGCTAGCGCAAAAGCATCCGACCCGACAAACATCTGGTCGGCGCCGCGACCAATCGCCAGCGGGCTACCGCGCCGCGCCGCGAGAATAAGATCGTCTTCACCGGTAAAGATTACGGCAATGGCAAACGCGCCGCGCAGCCGCGAAAGTGTTTTCGCAAAAGCATCTTTCGGTGAAAGGTTTTCATTCTCAACATACTCGGTGATGAGTTGTGCAACGACTTCAGTGTCGGTTTGCGATGAAAAGGTCCGGCCTTTCCCGATCAACTCCTGGCGCAGCTCAGCAAAATTCTCGATGATGCCATTGTGTACAATCGCAACCCGCTCTGTGGCATGTGGGTGCGCGTTTTCATTCGTTGCCGCCCCATGGGTCGCCCATCGGGTGTGACCAATACCGATGAAACCGGCCAAGGGGTCCTTTTGAAGAACGTCAGCAAGAACGGAGAGTTTTCCGGCCGCTCTACGGCGCGCCAGCCTGCCTTCGGTGAGCGTGGCGATACCCGCAGAATCGTAGCCGCGATATTCGAGCCTTTTAAGCCCCTCAAGAATTGCAGGCGATACGTCGGCTCTTCCAAGAACGCCAATAATTCCACACATTATTCTTACTCCAACCGGTGATTTTCATCTATCTAGCCCCGGCTATATAATAATCATAGTAAAAATAAGGCAGCGCCGGAAAGGCGCGTATTATTTGTCCTGCAGGGCTTTATCGCCAATCGTCGCCAGCGGCTTCATGATATAGGCAAGCACAGTGCGCTTCCCGTTCAGCACCGCAACTTCTGCGGCCATGCCCGGCATGATGTTCAAATTGCCACGCTTACTTTCAAGGCTGTCGCTGTCTGTGCGCACAACAATCTTGTAAAATAACTCACCGGTTTTTTCGTCTTCAATAGCGTCAGGACTGATTTTTTCAATCACGCCTTTTGCGGAACCATAAACCGAAGAATCATAAGCCGTAATGCTGACTTTCGCTTCCTGTCCCAGACTTAAAAACCCGATATCGGCCTGCTTGATCCTGGCCTCAACGAGCAACGCATCTTCGCTCGGCACAATCTCTGCGATCGTCTCTCCCGGAGGCACAACACCGCCAATGGTTGAAACGAGGACCCTGTTAACCGTGCCGGCAACGGGCGCGCGCACTTCCGTTCGTGCAACCTTGTCTTCAAGCGCTGGCAATTCGCCCTTCAAATCTTCAAGTTCAGCTTTTGCCTTATTGAGCTCATCAACGGCAGTTGCGGTGAAGGTTTTTTCAATGCGGTCAATTTCACCTGCCGCTTCTTCAACTTCCAAAGCGCTGCGATTCACCGCAATCTCACTGCGTTGTTTTTCACCACGTGCTGCAGCTTCGCGCTGTTGCGCCCGTAACATTTCAACGCGCGGCTCAATTCCCTTCTCAACCAGACGCCGCATCATTTGCAGTTCCTGACTGGCGAAAGCGAATGCTTCTCCTGCCGTTTCAAAAGACACCGCCGCGTCTTTTTGCGCCTCTTCTTTTTGCGCCAGTTTGTTTTTTTCAACGCTCAAGGCAGCTTGCATTTCGGCCTGACGCGCCTCAAAGAGAGCGCGTTCATTTGAGACAATTCGCGGCGATGCATTGACCAGCTCTGGCGGAAAAGCGAGAGGTTTTAACGCCGCCTCTGCTTCCAGACGCACAATCCGCGCTGCAAGTAGATTATATTCTTCCCGCCCTTGGGTGAACTCAACATTCATTTGCGTTGGATCAAGGCGGACAAGCACCTGGCCTGCCTCCACCTTGTCGCCCGCCGAGACTAATATCTCTTTGACGATACCGCCCTCAAAATACTGAAGCTCTTGTAGTTGATTAGAGGTGACAACTTTACCAAGACCGCGCGTCACGCGGTCCAGCTTTGCAACAGACGCCCAAACGAACGTCGTGATAAACAGGCCTGCAATAATATAGAGAAGATATTGAGCCGCTTTAACCGGTTCAATCGGCATCGCCTCATCAACGTCAATATCAAGTGGCGCCAGTTGATTATTCTGGTTCATCAGGCGGCTCTCGTTGCAACAAGTTTTGGTTTTTCAATACGGCGTGCTTTGAGCTGTCGCGCAGACGACATTGCCCGCATCACCGTATCGCGCGGGCCATCAACGATCACCCTGCCCTTATCGAGCACAATAATTCTGTCGACGAGACGCACCATCGACATTCTGTGCGTGACGATGAGGAGCGTGCGCCCGCGCATGACTTTGTCCAGACGCGCAATCAAGGCCGCCTCTGCTTGATTATCGAGGGCGCTTGAAGGCTCATCCAGAAGCAGCATGGAAGGGTTCGGCGCTAAAGCGCGGGCAAGCGCAATTGCCTGACGCTGCCCACCGGATAGACCCTCGCCGCGTTCTGCAAGGCGTTGATCATAGCCACCGGCGGATGCACCGACAAACTCATGAACCCCGGCGACTTTCGCCGCCCGTAAAATATCATCGTCAGAAACGCTATCGAGCCCAAGGGCAATATTCTCTTTGATACTGCCCGTAAAAAGGCAAACATCTTGTAGGACCGCCCCAATATTCTGGCGCAAGTCTGACGGTCTGATCTGGCGAATATCTGTGTCGTCAATCAGCACTGATCCTTCGGTCGGTTGATAAATGCCTGTGATCTGCCGAGCGATCGTGCTTTTTCCTGAACCATTTTTGCCGAGAATGGCGACCCGCTCCCCCGGTTCAATTGTAAAGGAAACTTCATCGATGGCGCGGTCAGTCTGGTCAGGATAGGTAAAGCTGACCTCACGGAACTCGATTTTCCCTTTTAGTTGATCGCGCACAAGATAATCGCGGGCGGGATCAACTTCCGACTTCACCGTCATCAATTCATCAAGGGCCTTATAAGAAGTGAAAGCACTATTGACGCGGCTTAATAATGAAGCGACCTGCGCCAACGGCCCCATCGCCCGCCCAGTCAAAATAACACTCGCGATCAGGGCGCCCATTGTAATTTCATTAGCGCCGACCAGAAAGACGCCGATCACAACAACACCGACCTGACTGAATTGTTGAGCAAACCCGGCTGAGTTAACAGCGAACTGGTTCAGGAAGCGGCCCATTGTTGAAATCTTCGCCTGCCGCATGACGCCAGAGCGCCAACGCGAACGCATGAGCTTACCCGCATCAACCGTTTTCACAGTTTCGAGGCCAGCCAGCGTTTCAATCAGAACCGCATTCTTTTGATGCCCCTCGGCCATCGCCTCTTTGGTGCGTTTCATAATCAACGGCTGCACAATCACACCCGCGGCAATAGAGCCCAGCACCCCTATTAACGGGACAAACGCGATAGGGCCGCCAACCATCGCGATCACGGCGATGAAAAGAAAGATAAAGGGCAGATCAACAATCGCGACTAATGTCGCTGAGGAAAAGAAGTCCCGTAAATTTTCAAACTCTTTGACGAGCCCTGCGAGAACGCCTGTGGCGCCGCGGCGTGCATCAAGCCGCATGGTCATCAAGTTGTCAAAAACTGTTGCGCCGACACTGGCGTCCAGTCGTTGTCCGGCAATATCGATGAAATACCCGCGCAATGATTTGAGCGTGAAGTCAAAAACATGCGCAATGACAACACCGATTGTCAACGCAATCAAAGATTCAATCGCCTGGTTCGGCAAGACGCGATCATACACCGTCATGATAAAAAATGACGAGACCAGGGCAAGCATATTGATGATCGCCGCCGCCATAATTGTTTGCCCGTAAATTTTTGCATTGTCGCGCACAGGGCCAAACAACCAATGCCGCTCCGGCATCAGAGATTTCAGGAAGGACATCTTTTTAGCCATCGATACCCCCGCCTAAAACATCGGTATATTCTTCTGTTGGCGAGAAAAACCGGATGAGGTCGCCTGTATGTTCCATCAACGCGTAAGTCGCCATATCGCGATTGGCGAGCCCGGTCAGGTAAGCAACGCCGGCCTCAAAATAATCGTTCTCCGCCTGCAACACGTCGATCAATTCACCGCGCGCAACACGATATCGTTCAAGGACCAGATGGCGGGTCGTGTTTTGCGCGATCAAAGCGTCCTTCAGAGCTGCAAGGCGCAATCTTGTACCCTCCCGGCGTTCATACGCCATCGCCGCTTCCCGCGCCGTTTGCTGGCGCACTTGTTCTTCACCAAACTTTGCCTGTTTGGCTTTGGAACCGGCCTGCGAGATTTCAGCCGCGCGGGCGCCGCCGCCGAAAATATTGTAATTGAGGTTGACGCCCGCACGGACATCAAAGTCATCGCTGCCGTCAAAGACATCAAACTTTACGGCGTCAACGGAAACTCTTACTTCCGGCAACCGAGAGCCTTTCGCCGCTTTATAGTCTGCCCGCGAAGCACTGGCGCGCGCAGCAGCGATTGCCAGCTCCGGGCTGCGGCTCAAGGCCAGTGATGAGGCTTCCTCTCTTGAGTTTACAACCAACGCATCAAAGCTGGGCCGGGTAAGAGCGGCTGACTGCGTATTGGGCGCATCGCGAAAAAACTCCTGAAACCGGATCTCAGCCAGACGTCCGCTTTCGCGAATTTCTTCTACGCGGGCTCGGGTCGACGCAAGGCGTGCTTGCGCGCGAGCAATATCCGCCCGCGACCCAGCGCCCAGTCGTTCTCTTTCTTTTACATCATCGAGGATCGTTTTATGACGACGAACAACCGCATCACCAAGTAACAATAACGCCTGATGCGTCATCAAATCATGATATGCAGCAAGGGCTGAATATGATAACTCGTTGATGCGCGCGCTAATCGAGTTTTCAAACTCTGAATGGCGCGCTTTAGCACTTTTGATCCTTTGAAACGTCGCACCGCCATCATAAACCAATTGTGATGCGGATATGCCGGCTGTGAACTGATCGCGCGGACGCAATGATTCCACGACATTATCAGTGCCAGCGTCAAAGTTACGTCGCAAAACGTAATCGCCGTTCAAAGAAGCTGACAATTGCGGATAAAGCGCAGCGCGCGCCTGCTTTTGTCCGGCATTTGTTTCATCAAGCGCTGAGACTTGCTGGTGGTAGGCAGGGTGACGGCCGACAGCCACTCTGATGGCGGACCGAAAATCCTGATCTACGCCTGTAGCCGCCAGAATATAAGCTGCCGGGCCTAACGCTTCAGCCAGTTGCGGGTCTGCATAGCCCGCTGGCTCTCTTAACACTTCAACTTCCTGATCGCGCGCATCACTAACGATTAAAGGCGTCGCTGAGATCACAATGTCTGTTGGATAAATCGATCCAACGATTTCTTCTTCATCACCAGCCCACGACGCCTGCATAGGTAGAACTGATGCTGTTAAAAAAATAATGCCTTTAAACGCTCTTCGCCCGACCATGAAACACCTACAACTCAAATACGCTTCGTCATGCTGCCGATTACATGCAACAATCCGTTAAGGTTAACGCGATCATTAGTAGGCCCAGATAACTGATAAAGACTTAATTGGCCCGCTTCAGCAAACGACGTGAATGCAAGTTAATAAAGGCCGTATTTGTTAAGAATTAGAGGCAGTGTTTTCGAAACATTTATTAACAAATGAATCAAGATTTCTGTTTTGCCGCTACAGCTTCAACGATAATTGCTTCAAACTTGGCGGCAGCGCTGGACCAATCATGGTCTCGCGCCACTTCAACGGCCTTGTTAGACATTACCCGCCAGTCATCTGTAGAAAGATTAATAATTTTTGCAGCCGCATCAGCGACACTTTCCACATCGCTTTCGACCAATGCGCCATTGGAGGCGTTGACTAATTCCGGCGCAGCGCCCGCCCTTGTCGCAACTACTGGCGCTCCGCACGCCATCGCTTCCAAAAGCGGCAACCCAAACCCTTCGTTCTCGCTCGTGAAAAGCCACACAGAGCAGGAGCGGTAAATCTCCGGAATTTCTGATTGTGGGGGCTTCAAGATGTACTCAATCCCGTCTCCCAACACATGCTCTGGCGCTGGCGGCACACTGCCAAAAGAAACGGCCTCAAGATTTGGAATTTCACTGCGCAGTCTTTTTATAGCCGCGATCGCCAACGCACAGTTTTTAAATGTTGAAGGGGAGTATAAAAACCCAACTCTGGGCGTCGTCGGTTTTTCGCGAAGGCCGCCATAAAACTGATCGAACGCAATCGGGTTCTCTATCAGTACCGTATCAGTTGCCTGATAACGCTCCTGCATTTTATTTTGCAGCCATTTTGAAACGACGAGCTTTTTAATTGGTGAACTGTAAACATCATGGACCCGCTCTACCGGCAGGTAAGGAAACACCTCATATCCCTGCACGAAATGACACTTGGCCGCTTCTTCCGGCAAGTTTTCAATCCACTCAACAGTTTCCCACCATGTGCCGATATAGATATCAGCGTCAGGAAAATCTTCCCTGGCAAGCTGGCCAACATCCGGGACAATCTTGATGGTTACATCGGACGCTTCAAGAAAGGGACGCTCATAATTTAAAGGTGGAAGAGCGGAAGACTTGCCAAAAACAGACTTAATCTTGTTGAGCAATGGTTTGAAAATGCGCTTTTTACCGCCCGGCGCAATCAACGTCACGTCATAACCGTTTCGTTGAAGATAGTCGCTATAGCCAGCAATAATCCGAAACCCGCCATTCGCCTGAATGGAACGATCTGCAAGAGCAAAAACGACGCGTAGTTTTTTTGGGATCCCCGTATCTTCCATTTGCGCCCTACCCCCAAACAAACATGACAGCCAAGTAAGCCGCTGTGATGATCAACATCCGTGCTTCCGTCAGGCTATCAATAGCCATTACGCGCGCGCCATTTCGCCACGCAATCGGCAAGGAAGAGATAGCGATGCAAGAAAAGCAGATAACCGCTGCCTTTTCACCATATAGACTGAACATTAGCGGCACCAAAATCAGCATCAACAGGCCTGACACAACAGTGACCAGCGTAAAACTTTTGCTATCTCCGCCAGCCAATACAGCAATGCTGATTAGCCTGTAAGGCAGCAGTAAAAACACCGGCGACATGAGCTTTATGAAATATCCGACACCGGAATAGTTGTCGGGGTATATCAAATCAAAAACCGGTTCAGCCAAAAAGAAAATACCTACAACAAAGGCCGTTACAGCGGCATCAAAAACAAGGCGTGTTTTTTTGTAAGCACGCTGCAAATCTTTGGGTCGCTCTCTTATCAACTCACTAAACGCAGCGTAAACAATCCGATTATTGATGGTGCTAATCACCCCCATTCCGCCCATAATCCAGATTGATGCAATCGCGTATAAGCTGAAACGATCGGTTGGCATGAGCCAACCAAACAACACCTGGTCACCCCGATTGGCCAAAAAACCGAATAGGGACGCAATGATCAGCCATTTACCAAAATTGAAAATTTCATCAAAATGTTTTCTGTTGAAATGAAAACGCATCGACACGCCAGGGAAAAACATATGGCTGGCCAAAGTCTTGACGACTGTTGAGGTCAACGACCCGAAAACCAGCGCCCAGACACCTAGCCCTATAAACGCAAGGGTAATCGTCGTCAGGATAGCAATAAGCTGTGTTGCGACCTCAAGGGCAATGATCCGCCCCATGAAGAGATCCCGCGCCGCGAGGCTTTGATTCATCGATGTCAGTCCAGATATCGGCAGCTGCAAAGCGATGGTCGCCATGATCCATGGCAACATCGGATGAGCATAAACCCCGTCAGCGGGCGCGACGCCAGTTTCAACGAGCGCGTACACACCCACCGCCGCCAGCAATATTAACACCCAGATCAAACAATTGCGCACAAATTGCGTCGTCCAGGCAGTGCGCAAAAATGAAGGGTCCCGGCTGTTCGCACTCCGAATGACACTCGTCTGGATGCCAATATCGGTGAGCATCGCAGCCCAGATATTAATCGACACAGCAACCGCCATCAGACCAAACGCTTCCGGCATCAGGAGGTTCGCCAGAATCAGATTGGAAATCAGTCTCAAAACTTGGCTAAAGGCATGGCCGCCAAAGACGACAGTTCCGCCTTTTTCAATGCGCTGCCGCAATGAAAAGCCCTTCGCATCAGTAGTCTGCATTGGCTCTACGGAAAAGATTTTAGTTAACGATTTCATCTCAACTGGTCTGTTATCGTATTCGAATTAAGTTATTGAGAAGGCCTGGTAAATCATAAGTCAGCCCGCACCCTATCGCGAGTTGCCGCTAGTTTTCGAGCACAGCAGACAACAAAAATGTCCTTTCACTCCAAGTCCTTAATAATTGTCTTTATTATCTCTGCGCTGGTCATCTTCTTTTTCAGAAAGCCTTTTGCGAAACAATATGGGGCAAAGCGCGTCGATAATTGGCGAAATCTGTGGTTATCATTTCTAGTCTGCGCATACTTTATTGATAATTACTGGCTTTTTGTTGTCCTGACGATGTCGATCGTCTTTTTCTTTGCGCGCTCTGAACCCCAAAAGCCGGCTATTTTTGCTCTGATGTTCGCTTCAATTCCGACTTTGGGGGCGTCCATTCCTGGATTTGCCGGCATTAATCGTTTTATCGAAGTCAATCCGCAGCTCGCCATCGCAGCAGTCGTCTTAATTCCCATGATGCTCGTTAGAAAGCACATGACGAAAATCGCGCGTGTCGGCAACAGTACAGACACGATCTTTTTATTGTTCTTGATCCTGACGCTTTCACTCTCCATCAGGGCGCCGTCCTTCACCCACATGTTGCGCATTATTATTCAGGACTTTCTCACACTGGCGCCTTTATATTATGTGTTCAGCCGGTTCCCAAAATCGTTTGAAGACATACGAATTATCTCAGCAGCCTTTATTCTACCCGCCCTGGTATTATCGGTCATCACAATTCTGGAGATGGTGCTTAACCAGCATTACTACACGACGATCAGTTCAAACTGGTTTGGGTCATTACCATTTTCGTTCAGCTACAGGTCTGGCTTTTTAAGAGGCTACGCCAGCGCATTAAACCCGATCACATGGGGGTTTATCGCGATGTGCGCTATCGGCGTTGGTTTCGCGACGCTCAATGATCATGTCTCGAAACTACATCGCCTCGCGGCTTTTACTGTTCTGACTGGCGGCTTGATTGCCTGTCTATCTCGAGGGCCGTGGGTTGGCGCAATCGCTGTTTTTATGGTTTATCTTCTGATCTCTCCAAATGCCGGCAAACGCATAACGCAAGCTGTTGTTACCGGCGGTATTGTCGTTCTCCTGTCCCTTCTTACCCCGTTTGGCAACACTGTTATTGACCTGATGCCAGTTGTCGGAACACAAGAGAGCGGTACTATTGATTACAGGCAGGACCTATTATCGGCCGCGTGGGTTGTCATGCTGGAAAACCCACTATTTGGTTCATCAGATTTTCTTGAGCATTCAGGCCTGGAATCCATGCGGCAGGGCCAAGGCATCATCGATATCGTCAACACCTATTTGCAGGTTGGACTGAAAAGCGGGTTGGTTGGCGTCTCGCTCTTTACGATGTTGTTTTTATCGACCTTACTTTCCCTGCGTGGGGCAATGAAGTCCGCCATTCAATACAACCCTATGCTGGCTCAATATTGCCGCGCATATTTTGCCACGCTCGTGGGCGTCATGCTGACGATCTTCACCACCAGCAGTGTCGGACAGATCCCTATCCTTTATTGGATGCTGATTGCTATTGGCGTCGCGTTGTCGAGAGTCGAGCGGGTTGAACGTGAGAAATTTTACGCGGAAACAACAACCGCAACACATCAAGTAGTGTAGATGACAAGCCATCCCTAACGGTCACATTCCAGTGATCACCTCGCTACAAGCGGTATTAAAATTGTTTAACAGCTATATTATTGTGGAATAAAATCAGCTGGTTTGCTTGAGCGATTACAAAAAAGGCAAGCCGCACCAAGTACTACAACTTCTGCAACGACGATGGGAAGGGATGCTTCAAAACCGTAATTGCCGCCAGTCAACCAATCTTCTCCGGTTAGAGTGGAATTAAATATAGTGCTGCTCTCACTGAAACCCGACAGGTCGAGCCCAAATATTACAGACCCTGTCGTGTTCCAACCAAAATGGTATCCTATCAAAAGCCACAAGGATCCAGTTCGAAACATCAATAATGCCATGAGCATGCCGCCAGCGGCAGTATACAAAACACCTTCCCAGTTTGCACCAGGATTGCCGCTATGAAGCAAACCAAATATTATGCCGGTTATCAGGGCAGCGCCCAGCGGCGTTAAACTAATTGATAGTTGCCTCAACAAATATCCACGCAAAGTAAGCTCCTCCCACGCAGCAAGCAGGAAGCCAGCCAATAAAAGAGGCGCCACAGCGGACAATAAAGCCTTAACTTCAATTCCGTTAAAAGATATCGCCCCGTAACCGCTAAGTAGCGCATAAATCATCATCAGCGATACTGGAATTGCTCCTAACAACGTCCCCTTAAAAGTATCACTGATCGCATTTTTACGAAGCGGCAGCCCGATAGCAGACAATCCTACACCTTCGATTGCGCGCAATAACAAAGCTACCAGAATAAAACTTCCGCCTGAAACCAATGACGCAAATGCAAGAAAAGGCCAGGCCTGAGTTTGCCCGTCAGTCCGCTGCGGCGGCAAATCCAACAAGCGCCAACCAATATTTACAGCCAGTACGATCAAAACTGTAAAGATCAAAAATATGACTATTCGCCATAGTGGCCGCAGCTGTCCATTCCGCCCATTAAATATCGTGCCCATCTACTTACGAACTCCCATAACTGAGTTACTCACGCCAACTAGCGCCACTCATTTCCGTTGGTCTTGAATAGGATATAATTGCCACCGCTGCTGTTATTACTGACACCTCTGCATACGACCCACATGAGGCATATCATTTATCAACGGCGCGTCCTTATTCGTCGTAACAACTGAACCGATGAGCCCATCGCCATCAGGCATAAAGTTAAATCGCATACGATCATGCTCAGTAAAAACCGAAGCACTGACTTTCGCGTCGTGCAGACCTAACTCTGCTGAAACTGGCTCTGATTCATTAAAAGAGACGATCGCCTTACCGCTAGATTTTATTTCAACTTCAGCATCGATTCTATCGCCATTGGTCGACTTAAAAACACCGCACCATGACCCTAGGAATGATTTTTGGCCTTCAAATTCGGGGTAATGAGCGGCATTGTGAGCTTCAACGATGGCAATTGCTTTATCAAAAGTGCTTGGATTTAAAGTATCCATCACCCTAACAGTAGTCAGCTCAACTTCTCCTGAATCACCCCGCGAATTAGTAAGAAAAATAACAGCGTCCCTTTTCGCAGGAAACATAAACGCTGCTGATCTTCCACCCGCAATTGCTCCACTTGTCATCAAGAGGCGCTCATTTTCAGAAATCTGCAAAGAACCCAGACCTAACGCAACGATAGGGGCTTCAAGGTCCGGGAATGTAGTCTGCATCTTCTCCCGGGTTGCACTCGAAAGAACAGCGTCAGCATTAGCCGCTATCCCCATATGAAATAGTACATACTTTTCTAGATCCGTAAGCGAAAAACTCATACCGCCGCCAGATACAGGTCGCCACTCATAGGGCGGTATTACATTCTTGTCTTCGTCATATAACGTGGAATCGTAGGGGCCGTTACCTAACCCCTCAGCGCGTGCGGTGCTCATTCTTAACGGAGCGAAAACTCGATCCTTCGCAACCTGATGAAACGGCTTTTTATCTACAAGCTCTGCAATTCGCTCAAGTAAGCCATAGCCATAATTTGAATAGAGCAAATGCTTACCTGCCGGAAACGCCTGGACAGCAAATCTACTAATATAATGGTCCGCATCGGACTTACCTATGCCCGGACTAAAGTGACCATGCGGAATGCCGCCAGTCATATGAATGAGGTCTTTGACTCTAGGCTTGTCCATTGGCTGAACACGCATCAATTCAACGTCGAGGTAATCTTCCGCAAGGCCATTTAAGTCGATTAGCCCATCTTCCACCATCGACATAATAACGGTAGCAGTTATAGACTTTGACAAAGACCCTACAGCATAGACGTCTTCAACAGTAGCCGATGCGCCAGACTCTATATCAGACTGGCCAAACGTTTCTCGCCACACGACTTCTCCATCATCTATCACGGAGACGGCTATCGATGGGTATTTTCCGTCAGCAATGGCTGCTTCAAATTCACTTCGATACTGATCAAGTTGTTCCGGGGCGGGTATGGTTGCGCTATGTTGCACCTCAACTGCACCGGGTGTACTGTTAATATTTTCATCTATTGACGTACATGACGCCACCCCAAAGCTCACCAGGCTGACTATAATATTTGCACGCAACTGCATCGCCAATCCTCTCCGCCTAAAGCATCACTAGATTGCCCTAGCACTAAAACACCGATCACTTGATAGACGTGACTACAAACTCACATATTTTTAGTGCGTTTCCTTAAATCAGGCCCCATACAGGGCGTCTTGTAAAAATTCGAACGGTGTTGCACAAATGGAGCCTAAGATTTGGCGCCATGTGGGTGCTATTTTGACCGGGGCCGCATTTGAAAAAATTAAGCAATCCCACGCTTTGCGTTTCCAAACTGGTGAGCTCCCCCTTTCTCCACAGCGCAACCTCGATCAATGCCACAAGCTCGGAACCTGTAACAGCTACAGGGTTTTCTAGAATTGGGTTTCATTTCGGAAATTTACCGCTCGCTGTGGAAGGGTTACCAGCGCAATGTCAGAGTATACCGTATGGAGATTTTATCGGCATCTCAGATAAAAGTTCCGCATACAAAACCGGAAACGATAATATTGACACCTTTGTTGTCGAGTTGAACCCGCTTTATACCAAACAACTTCTATCCTCCAGCGACGCCTCGGAGGCGAGTAGCACACGCCTTCCCTTAACTGATCTGTTTTCTCATGAATTTGATTCATTGTATTCCAGTTTAATCGAAGCAACTTTTGAGAATAGAGTTAATATTTTGAACTCTTGGCTCAACGGCAAAGTATCCGCACAATATATTTGCAATATATCAGCCGCCGCCATAAGCGTTATACGAACCAATAATGGGAACATCTCTATTAGCGCACTTTCCCGTAAATTCGAGATGAGCCAAAGATGGTTAGAGAAGCTTTTTAAAAGAGAAGTTGGATTGACGATAAAACAGTATGCTCGTGTTGTTCGGTGTCAATATGCCAGCCTTGCGCACAACTCTTCAAACTCCTGGGCTAAAGTCGCTGCAGATTGCGGATACACGGATCAATCTCATTTAACGAGGGAATTTCGATCAATATTGGGTATGACGCCATCAAGGGCGGATCGGTCAGGCTATAACAGCAGATATAAGTATGCTTCAGAGACCACGACGAAGGGTGAGCTCAACCATAATACGGTTTGTTGATCCATTTGGGGGGAGCTAACACTCATTTGGGAGAAGAATGGTACCGCCTCCCCGGTTCGAACGGGGGACCTCTTGATCCACAATCAAGCGCTCTAACCTACTGAGCTAAGGCGGCATTTTATGTTGAAACGGGGGAGGGAAAAAACGTCCCGACCGCTCTCAACGTATGGTGGTCTCGTCTAATTTCTCAACATCGCTGCGAAATCGGATCGCCTCGATAGCCGACAAAAGCCGGGTTGTAAATCACGGAAAACAAGTTTTAGAGGCGCTGGGGCATCACCTCGCGGAGAGCTAGCTCGAGGCGTGTATCTCTAGCTTTTTGTACTTCCGCGGGCCTGACGCTCGTGCAACCGCTTCGCTCTCAGACGGATGTAAGCCGCCAGCCCAAGGAAGACGGCGACAGTCACACCATAGGCCGACCAGACATAGCCGCCATAGCCGCCCATCATCAAAAAATCCGTCATTTGTTTTCCTCAATACCCAGGCTTGGCGGTATCATCTTGCCAATGGCCCTGCTCTTTTAGAGCATCAGCGACTTCTTTCGGCATATAGTTTTCATCATGCTTGGCGAGAACCGTGTCGGCGGCAAGAACACCATCGGCCCCTAACCGGCCCTGCACAATCACGCCTTGGCCTTCCCGGAAAAGGTCTGGCAAAATTCCCGTATAAGCGACCTTAGTTGTCGCGCCGCCGTCTGTGATGACAAACGAAACCATCTGCTTTTGATTGGCGCTATCCTGACTTGTATCAAGACTGCCCTCCATCACCAGGCCGCCAAGCCGGATCGGGCGGGAAGAAAGGGGAGCATCCGCCAACTCGCTGGGCGTGTAAAAATACGTGATGGAGTTACTCAAAGCCGTGAGCACCAAGGATATCCCGACCGCCGCGACAACGAAGACGCCAGCAATCAACGCAAACCGTTTTTGTTTTTTACTCATAATTCCACCAACTTCGCAGTTCGCTCTTCTTCAACCCGCTCCAGACGCGACAGCCGTCGCTCAAGCAACTCGTTTTTCATCGATTGAAGCAGCATAGCCGTAAAACCAAACATATAAGCGGCAATCATCAAAAATAACGGGATCAGCATGGCGCCATCAATCGACGGGCCGCCCGCCTTAAAAACACTTGCCGGCTGATGCAGGCTGTTCCACCAATCCACCGAGAACTTGATCACCGGCACATTGATAAAACCCACAATCGCCAAAATAGCCGCCAGCCTTGCCGCGCGCGATTTATCGCTGACGGCGCGCCACAACGCCATGTAGCCGAGATACAAGAACATGAGCACCAGAACCGAGGTCAGTCGCGCATCCCAAACCCACCAGGCGCCCCACATGGGCTTGCCCCACAAGGCGCCCGTAAAAAGCGCCAGAAAAGTAAATCCGGCGCCAATGGGCGCTGTCTCTTTCGCTGCAACATCAGCAAGCGGGTGCTTCCAGATAAATCCAACCGCAGAAGCAAAGGCCATGAGGGAATAACAAAAAAGCGCCATCCAGGCGGCGGGAACATGCACATACATGATCCGCACACTATCGCCCTGTTGGTAATCAGCAGGGGAATTAAACAGCGCAAAATATACTCCTGCCGCGCCCGTCACTAAGGCAAACCCAAGCACCGCCGGAAAAATATACCGGGTGATACGTTCAAAACGAACAGGATTTGCAAGGTCGTAAAAAAAGGCCATAGCGATCACTCAGTCGAGGTTGGAGCGCAACGCCGCAGCACTGGC
>BQJH01000032.1 GCA_021604605.1 Hyphococcus sp. | reverse complement strand
CAACGCATTTTGCAGGACGTCCAAGGCGCCAGCGTCTGCGGGCGTGACGGAGGGGCGCTTTATCAGCGCCTGAGACAGTTCAATAGGGTCAAGGTCAGGCATGGTCGCCAATCAATCTACTGGTGAACGGCGCCAAAGGATAGTTGTCGCCTATATCTGGTTTAGGCGCGCAAAAGGTCGTTTACGGATGTTTTTGCGCGAGTTTTGTCGTCGACCTGTTTAATGATCACGGCGCAATAAAGATTGGGCCCGCCTTTGTCTGAGGGCAGGGAGCCCGGCACAACGACAGAATAGGGAGGCACTTCCCCATAGAAAATTTCCCCGGTTTCCCGATGAACAATTTTTGTCGATGCAGTAATGAAGACGCCCATGGCCAATACTGATCCTTCGCGAACAATAACGCCTTCCACGACTTCCGATCGCGCGCCAATAAAGCAATTATCTTCTATAATGACGGGGTTTGCCTGTAGTGGCTCCAGAACGCCGCCGATGCCTGTCCCGGCGGAGATGTGGCAGTCAGCGCCAATCTGCGCGCAGGAGCCGACAGACGCCCATGTGTCGATCATAGTCCCTTCACCGACATAAGCGCCAATGTTTACAAAAGATGGCATCAAAACAACATTGGGGGCGACGTAAGAGCCGCGCCGCACTGTTGCGGGCGGGACAGCGCGAATGCCGCTTCGTTCAAATTCTTCGGCTCCCCAACCGTCGAATTTTGACGGGACTTTGTCCCACCAGGTTGCGGCGCCCGGCCCGCCAGCAATTTCACAATTTGGAAAAAGCCGAAACGATAAGAGCACCGCTTTTTTTAGCCATTGATTGACGACCCACTCGCCGTTTTTTTGCTCGGCAACCCGCGCCGCCCCACAGTCGAGTTGTTGAAGCGCGTTACTAACGGCCTCGCGTATCTCGCCTTCGGTGGTGAGGGAAACATCATCTCGATTTTCCCAAGCATCGTTGATGACGGTTTCCGGGTTAATGATCGTGCTCATAATAGTCCGTTTGTTCGTGTTGTTATGCCGCCGCCGTCATCGCGTCTGTGAGGAAGCCGGTCAAGTCATTGGTTTCGTAATGGATGTGATCGGCTGTTTCGCCAGGGCGTGCAGGGCGCTTTTCATGGGGCTCGTCAGCAAGCCATGCAGCGTCGGAACAAACGAGAACTGTCGTCATGCCCAAAGCGTGGGGCGTTTCAAGGTTTTGCGCGAGGTCTTCAAACATCGCCGCCCGACCGGGCTCAATATCAAAGGCGCTGAGAAAATCTTCATAAGGTTTGCGATGAGGCTTTGGGGTGTATTGCGCCGCCTTAATATCAAACACGCCGTCAAACAAATGATAGACGCCAAGAGCGCCAGCCACATTTTCCGCGTGGGCCTCAGACCCATTCGTGTAAATGTATTTTTGTCCCGGCAGGTTTTTGATTGCCGCCTCCAGCGCCGGGTTTGGTTTTAAGGGGCCGAGATCAATGTTGTGGACATAGTCCAGAAAATGGTCGGGCTCCACGCCATGTTCGTTCATCAATCCTGACATAGTGGTGCCGTAACGAACATAATATTCTTTTTGCAGGATGCGGGCTTTGTCGTGGGGCAAGGTCAGCTGGTCCTGAATGAATGCTGTCATCCGCGCATCAATTTGCGCAAAGAGTTGGCATTCAGCCTCATAGAGCGTGTTGTCGAGGTCGAATACCCATCGATCAATATGCGATAGATCAATCGCACCAGCTTGATTCGCGGGGTTTTCGTCGGTTGGCATTTATTGAGCAGGCGCTGTGAACATCTCTGGTAAAAAGTCAAACGTGGCGGACGCAGCGCCGCCAATTTCAACCCGGCGGAAGGACGCCTCATCAAGTTCTTGCACAGAGCATTCTGTTTTGTCATCAACGCTGAACATCACGGCGTTTACACAAAATGATTTTTGCCCATTGGTTATTTGTCGTTCGTTCATGGCCTCTTCAATGACGCCGTAGATGTAATAGTGATCGTGTTGTAATTCGCCTTTTAGTATCTTCGAGCATTCGCCGGGCGCTAATTTCCACCAGCCTTTGGAGGTGTAGTTTTTCTCTCCCTCTGGCTGGGCAATGGCGCTCCAGACATCATTGTCAGTTTTGTTGCAATAGAAAAAGCCGAGTTTTGCTTCCAGTGCATTCGCTTCTTCGATAAGGGCGTCTACAACTTCATCATCAATCTTGGTGCTTTCCGTCAGGTTCTTTTCTTTGCGGAAAGCGTTGAGGGCGCGCTGGGTTTCGCGCCCCATGGCGCCGTCTACCCGACCGATCTTTTTGCCAATGTCTTTTAAGAGGCGTTGGACCCCGGCCACTTCCGCCGAATAAATCGTATAATTACCTGCTTCGCTAAAATCCGTTTGCCAGTTGCCTTCTGCGTCCGTTGTCACATCCACATCAAAGAATTTGCGTTGCCGCAAGGGGTCGCCGCGGCAGACTTCTTGATTGCGTAGATTGAAAAAGCCGAAATTTTCCACACAGAGTGACGTGTCGCCTGACCATGTGCGCAGTTCGCCCTTATGGCCTGGGATCGCCTCGGCGTAGACAAAATACCGGCCAGGATTGGTCTGCTCGGTTAAGACCACCTTGCATTGACCGGGCCGAAGGCGCCACCAGCCACGTGTGGCGAGCCTGTCACCTTCTACATAGCCGACGGCAGCAGACAGCGCATAACTGGTTTTATTGCAAAAAGAATATTTTGCATGAGCGCCAGTGGCGGTGGAGGCGAGAAGAAAAATAACAAATAATAGGAAACGCATTGCGCTTTGCCCGCAATTTACCAAAAGAGAGAGCCGTAATTCAGCCGAAACCGACGCCGGGATCAAGCGCGAGCCTTTATGAACGACATAAAGATTTTTAACAGTCTGGAAGCTGAGCCGCCTGCTCGCGTTAAGGTGTTGTTTCCGCTCCCGCTTTTTAAGGCGTATGATTATTTGCTGCCCATAGGGGTGACGGCTGAGCCCGGCCAATTTGTCAAAGCACCCTTTGGCCTGCGGGAGATTTTTGGCGTTGTCTGGCCAAATGAGGCGGCCGTGAGTGACGATAAAGACGTGGGTCGGCGCTGGGGCAAGGTCGATCTCGCGAAACTGAAATCAATTATCGAGGTTTTACCGGTTCAAGGGTTGAGCCCGGATCTGATCGATTTTGTCGCCTGGTCTGCGGATTATACACTTTCGCCATTGGGATCCGTCTTGCGCATGGTGATGCGCTCAGGTGATGCGCTGACGCCGAGGGCGCCTCAAACCGGCTTCGTTTTGTCGGGGGGGCTTCCAAAGCGCTCGACCCCTCAACGCGAACAGGTCTTGGCGGCGGCTGGCGCGACCCCGCTAACAGCGGCCCGGCTGGCCGAGGCGGCGGGTGTCAGTGATGCGGTGGTGCGCGGGTTGGCGAAAGCAGGGGGTCTGCGTGCAGTTGAAATTGATCCGGACCCACCTTTTTCTGCGCCTGATCTTTCGCGGATGGGAAAGCCTCTGTCGGAAGACCAGCTATTTGCGGTTGGCGAAATAAAAAAGCAAATTGATGCAGGCGGCCATACGGCGACATTGATTGATGGTGTTACCGGTTCAGGAAAGACGGAAGTTTATCTTGAAGCGGTCTCAGCGGCTCTGCAAAAAGATGAAACAGCGCAGGTGCTTATTTTAATTCCTGAGATTGCGCTGACCTTGCCCTTTCTTGGGCGGGTGGAAGAACGGTTTGGCGCCGCGCCTGCGCCATGGCATTCGGAAATGACGGCTGCTGCAAGGCGACGTACCTGGCGGCGGGTTGGCGAGGGTGACCCGACAAAGAGGGCCAGACTGGTTGTCGGCGCCCGTTCGGCGCTCTTTCTTCCTTTTCAAAACTTGAAGCTTATCATCGTCGATGAGGAGCATGATAATGCTTACAAACAGGAAGATGGCGTAATTTATCATGCGCGCGATCTGGCTGTGGCCCGCGGTGCGCGCGCAGGGTTTCCTGTGCTGCTCGCCTCTGCGACGCCATCTCTTGAAACAGTGGTCAATGTCGATGAGGGGCGTTACAGCGCTGTGGGACTGCCATCGCGTTTTGCCAGCGCCAATTTGCCTGACATTTCCTTGGTCGATATGCGCAGCGATCCACCGGAAAAAGGTCGCTGGCTGTCGCCACCCTTGTGTGCCGCTGTTGAGCATAATCTGTCCGTAGGCGAACAGTCTTTGTTATTCTTGAACCGGCGCGGTTATGCGCCGATGACCCTGTGCCGGCGTTGCGGTCATAAAATGACTGCGCCAAATTCTGACACGATGCTGGTTGAGCACAGGTTCGAAAACCGGCTTGTGTGTCATCATACTGGTTTTTCCATGCCGAAGCCAAAGGCGTGCCCGTCCTGTAATGCGGTTGATTCTCTTGCGCCCTGCGGGCCGGGTGTTGAGCGCGTGGCGGAGGAAGCGGTGGCGCGCTGGCCAGAGGCGCAAATCAAAATTCTTTCATCGGACACTGCGCCGGGCCCAAGGGCGATGCGTGAAGTGCTGGACGCCATGCAGGCTGGAGAGATCGATATTTTGATTGCGACGCAGGTCGCCGCCAAGGGCCATCACTTTCCCAATTTGACCCTTGTCGGTGTGGTTGATGCTGACCTTGGTCTTTCCGGCGGCGATCTGCGGGCAGCGGAGAGAACCTACCAGTTATTGTCTCAGGTGACGGGCCGTGCCGGCCGTGACGTCAAACCGGGGAGGGCGATGTTGCAAACCTATCAGCCGCAGGCGTCGGTCTTTGAAGCGTTGGTGACAGGTGATCGGGACGCATTCCTTGCCGCAGAAGCGGAAGGACGTCGCTACTTATCGTTCCCTCCTTACGGTCGTCTTGCGGCTATTATCATGCGCTCTGGGGATGAGGTCGTGCTCGACAAAGCCGCGCGTGACCTTCTTGCGGCGGCGCCTAATGGCGATGGTGTGGAGGTCTTGGGGCCGTCGCGCGCGCCGATATACAGATTGCGCGGTCAGGCGCGGATGCGATTTTTGATAAAAGCCCGCCGCGGGGTCAATTTGCAGGCTTATTTGAATGACTGGTTAGGCCGCGTAAAAACACCCTCCTCTGTCAGGTGCGTCGTCGATATCAATCCTTATTCGTTTCTTTAACAAAACCTTACGAGACGTCGTAAACGTCACATTAACGCTATAGCGCTTTAATTATGAAAAGAATTTCATAAGAAGGGGACGGGCGGTGATGAATAGCCCTGCAATAGCATTGTTACTGAGCATGATGGTTGGCGCCAGCGCTTTGGTCGCCTCGCCCGCATTGGCGGAAGATACGCGCCTGGTGCAGGAGGTCCGGGGAGGCATTCTCTTGCAGAGCTGTTGTGGCATCGGCACCAATAAGGAGGATGGCGTCGGCCTTAATGCAGAGGCTTTGTTTCGGTCCCCAAAGTTCCTTTCTGTGCTTGGGGCGCCGCGACCAGTGGTCGGAACGACAATCGCGACCGATGGCGACGCTACCAGCCAGTTTTATGCCGGGTTTGATTGGACCTTTGATTTTGCTGAAAAATTCTTCTTCTCAGCGATGCTTGGCGGCGCCATCCATACCGGGGAAACTGATGAATTTGACCCGATTGCAGATAATAACCGGGTCGACACAACGCTCTTTTTTGGCTGCCGTGCTCATTTTCGCATGGCGGGCGATCTGGGCTACCGTATCAGCGAGCGCGTCAGCGCCTCCGTTCACTGGTCGCATATTTCGAACGCCGGTCTTTGCACCCATAATGAAGGTTTGGACCACCTTGGCTTGAGAATTGGCTATCGATTCTAAGCCATCGGGTTTCTGCTCCGCCTAAAAGCCAGCATCATCAAGAAAAGAGACAGCTAGACGCTATAGTTCAGTATCTCGATAGATGGACTAGGCTCTAAGTTCTAAAAATAATTTCAAGCTTCGCCTATCGGTCGCACCGGCAATTGTTGCGTCGCCGCGAGCCCCGTGCTATCGCCTCGCGCGATCCACAACGGGAGGCTCGGCATTGCGCCGGCGTCGCCTTCCAATCGATAGGTTTTTCAATGGCTTAGGCGCTGTCTGTCGCAGCGCCTTCTGCAAACAGGAGCTTTCGCGCAAATGTCACGCGAGACTGCCCCCACTACTGGCGTTTCTGGCCGTTATGCTGCGGCTCTGTTCGATCTTGCGAAAGAGGCGAACGCCCTCGACGTTGTTGAGCGTGAGCTGCAAGCGTTGCGCGCAAGCATTAACGCATCGAGCGATTTGCAGGGTTTTTTAAAAAGCCCTGTTTATGATCAGGCCGATCAAATGAAAGCCATGGCTGCGCTGGCCGAAAAAGCAGGCTATGGCGCGCTGACGACAAATTTCCTGAAGCTCGTGACGTCGAACCGGCGGCTTTTTGCTCTCGAAGGTATAATCCGGGCGTTCAGCGCGCTCGCAGCGCAAGATCGCGGAGAGGTTTCTGCGGAAGCCGTATCCGCCGCTGCGCTCAATGAAGATCAAATCAAGGCGCTTCGTCTTGAAATTGAATCGATGGTTGGTAAGGCCGTCAATCTCGAAACCAGCGTCGATCCCGACTTGCTTGGCGGGCTGATCGTAAAGGTCGGCAGTCAAATGATCGACTCGTCGCTACGCACCAAACTCAATCGTTTAAGAACCGTGATGAAAGAGGCATAAGGCATGGAGCTCAACGCCGCAGAAATTTCTTCGATCCTGAAGCAACAGATCAAAGACTTTGGTAAAGACGCTGAAGTATCCGAGATCGGTCAGGTATTGTCCGTAGGCGACGGGATCGCCCGTATTTATGGCCTTGATAACGTTCAGGCCGGTGAGATGGTTGAATTCGCCAATGGCGTGAAGGGCATGGCCCTCAACCTCGAAGCTGACAATGTTGGCGTTGTGATCTTCGGTGAAGACCGTGAGATTAAAGAAGGCGACACCGTCAAGCGCACCAAGTCAATTGTGGACGTGCCGGTCGGCAAGGGCCTTCTTGGCCGCGTTGTCGATCCGCTCGGCAATCCGATTGATGGCAAAGGCCCGATTGAAGCGACGGAGCGCCGCCTGGTCGATGTTAAAGCGCCGGGTATTCTGCCGCGTAAGTCTGTGCACGAACCGATGCAGACCGGCATCAAGGCGATCGACTCCATGATCCCCGTTGGCCGTGGCCAGCGTGAGCTTGTGATTGGTGACCGTCAGACCGGTAAGACAGCGATTTGTGTCGATACGATCTTGAACCAGAAAGATATCAACGCATCAGATGATGAATCAAAGAAACTCTATTGCGTTTATGTTGCGATTGGTCAGAAGCGTTCAACGGTCGCCCAGATTGTTAAGACGCTGGAAGACAATGGCGCGATGGAATATTCCATCGTTGTTGCGGCGACGGCCTCTGAGCCTGCGCCTCTACAGTTCCTGGCGCCATTTGCCGGTTGCGCTATGGGTGAATATTTCCGCGACAATGGCATGCACTCTTTGATCATTTATGATGATCTTTCCAAGCAGGCTGTTGCCTATCGTCAGATGTCGCTTCTGCTTCGCCGCCCACCTGGCCGTGAAGCGTATCCGGGTGATGTTTTCTATCTTCACTCTCGCTTGCTTGAGCGTTCAGCGAAGTTGAACGAAGATAATGGCTCCGGTTCGATGACGGCGCTGCCGATTATTGAAACACAGGCGAACGACGTGTCTGCCTATATCCCGACCAATGTGATCTCGATTACTGATGGTCAGATCTTTCTTGAAACCGACCTCTTCTTCCAGGGTATTCGCCCGGCGGTAAACGTTGGTCTGTCGGTGAGCCGGGTTGGTTCCGCCGCGCAGATTAAAGCGATGAAGCAGGTTGCCGGTAAGATTAAAGGTGAGCTTGCGCAGTATCGTGAGCTTGCGGCGTTCGCGCAGTTTGGTTCCGACCTTGATGCGTCAACCCAGGCGATCTTGAACCGTGGCGACCGCCTGACCGAGCTGATGAAGCAGGGCCAGTATTCACCATTGCAAGTCGAAGAGCAGGTTTGTGTCATCTATGCGGGCGCCAATGGTTACCTTGACGGCATCGCGAAAGACAAAGTCGGCGCCTACGAAGAAGAGTTCCTTCGCAAGCTTCATGCTGACCACGGCGATATTCTGAAAAGCATCCGCGACAGTGGTAAGCTTGATGGGGATACGGAAGGCAAATTGAAATCGGCGCTTGAAGCGTTCACCAAGAGCTTTGCTTAAAGGGATCGTTTAAGTGGCCTCGTTAAAAGACCTTAAAACCCGGATCACGTCGGTAAAGTCGACGCAGAAGATCACCAAAGCCAAGCAGATGGTCGCTGCGGCGAAGCTGCGCCGGGCGGAGGAGCGCGCGACCGAAGCGCGCCCTTATACGGAACGGATGGAAGCGGTTCTCGCTAACCTTTCGGCAAGCTCAAAAGGCAACCCGAATGCACCGCGTCTTCTTGCGGGCACGGGCAAGGATGAAACCCATCTTCTGATTATTGGCACAGCTGACAAAGGTCTTTGCGGCGGTTTCAACTCATCGATTGTGCGCCTGGCGCGTGAGTATATCGTCAAGCTTCAGGGCGAAGGTAAAAACGTCAAAATCATTACGGTTGGTCGCAAGGGTAATGATCAGTTAAAGCGCCTTTATGGCGACCTCATCGTTTGGAAAACCAATTTCGTTGAGGTGAAACAAGTTGGCTTTGAGCAGGCCAATGAGATTGCTGAAAAAGTCCTGGCAATGTTTGAGGACGGTGAATTTGACGTTGCAACGCTTTTCTATGGCAAGTTTAAAAACGTCGTAACGCAAATACCGACACCGCAGCAGATTATTCCTGCGCTGGCGCCGGAAGGTGTTGAGACGCCGGACCTTAAAGGCGCTGTCTACGAATACGAGCCGGATGAAACCGAAATCCTCCGTGCTTTGCTGCCGCGCTACGTCGCGGTTCAGATTTTCCGTGCACTGTTGGAAAATGTCGCCTCGGAACAAGCGGCATCCATGTCTGCGATGGATAACGCGACGCGCAACGCCGGTGAGATGATCGACAAGCTGAACCTGCAATATAACCGCGCACGACAGGCGCAGATTACGACAGAATTGATTGAAATTATCGCCGGCGCGGAAGCGCTTTAAGGCATTAGGATTGAATGTAAGGAAGAAGTCATGAGCAATGAAGGCCGCATTTCACAGGTGATTGGCGCTGTTGTCGACGTTGAGTTCGACGGAGAGCTGCCGGGAATTTTGAACGCCCTTGAGACGGACAATAATGGCAACCGTCTGGTTCTGGAGGTTGCCCAGCATTTGGGGCAAAACTCTGTGCGGACAATCGCGATGGACTCGAGTGAGGGTCTAGTCCGGGGCGCCAAGGTGGTTGATACGGGTGAAGCGATCTCTGTGCCTGTTGGCGACGGAACGCTGGGCCGTATTATGAACGTGATTGGCGAGCCGGTTGATGAGCTTGGCCCCATCGCGCACACGAAAAAACGCGGCATTCACCAGCCTGCGCCTCCGTTTACCGAGCAATCGACGGAGTCTGCAGTTCTTGAAACTGGCATTAAAGTTGTCGACCTTCTTTGCCCATACGCAAAAGGCGGCAAGATTGGCCTGTTCGGCGGCGCCGGTGTTGGTAAAACGGTTTTGATCATGGAGCTGATCAACAACATCGCGAAAGCCCATGGTGGTTATTCTGTGTTTGCCGGTGTTGGTGAGCGGACCCGTGAAGGTAACGACCTTTACTGGGAAATGATTGAATCCAAAGTGAATGTTAACCCGCATGAAAATAACGGGTCGGCAGAGGGCTCAAAGGCGGCGCTTGTCTATGGTCAGATGAACGAGCCTCCCGGCGCGCGTGCTCGTGTTGCTCTTTCAGGTCTGACTGTGGCGGAACACTTCCGCGATGAAGGTCAGGATGTTCTTTTCTTTGTCGACAATATCTTCCGCTTTACCCAGGCTGGTTCTGAGGTGTCTGCGCTGCTCGGTCGTATTCCATCAGCGGTGGGTTATCAGCCGACATTGGCGACGGATATGGGCTCCATGCAGGAGCGCATCACGACAACGACTAAAGGTTCGATTACATCGGTTCAGGCGATTTATGTGCCTGCGGACGATTTGACCGACCCAGCGCCAGCGACATCATTTGCGCACCTTGATGCGACGACGGTTCTGAACCGTGCGATTGCTGAAAAAGGGATCTACCCGGCGGTTGATCCGCTTGATTCTACGTCACGTATGCTGGACCCGCGCATCATCGGTGATGAGCATTATCAGGTTGCGGGCGACGTTCAGCGCATTCTCCAGCGTTACAAAGCGCTTCAGGACATTATTGCTATTCTCGGCATGGATGAGCTGTCAGAAGAAGATAAGCTTGTTGTTGCCCGGGCTCGTAAGGTTGAGCGCTTCCTGTCCCAGCCATTCCACGTTGCGGAAATCTTTACCGGTTCTCCGGGCAAGCTGGTTTCTCTTTCTGACACCATTAAAGGCTTTAAAGGCCTCGTCGATGGCGACTATGACCACCTGCCGGAAGCGGCATTCTACATGGTCGGCTCAATGGACGAAGCGATCGAAAAAGCTGGCAAGCTGGCAGCGGAAGCGGCGTAAGAAAGGGAGTGGTTCGTGGTGCGTTGTCCGTAGAAATACTACGTATTATGCGCAAGGGCCTAAGTACTCACCATGGCAGACAAACTTAAATTCTCGCTGGTCTCTCCTGAAAAGGAATTGATGGCGGCTGACGTTGACCAGGTTGATATTCCGGGAACGGAAGGCTGGATCGGCGTTCTGCCAAACCATGCGCCGTTGATGGCGACCTTGGCGCCGGGTATGGTTAAGGTTCGCACAGGCTCAGATGAGCGGCGCATCTTTGTGCGTGGCGGCTTTGCGGAAATTTCACCTGCGGGCCTGACGGTTCTGGCTGAAGAAGCAATGCCTGCGGAAGAGTTGAACGCAGACAAGATCGCCCAGCGTATCCAAAATGCTGAGGAAGATCTGGCTGACGCTGGCGACGACGAGAAAAAACTTGCCGCACAGCAATCACTGGATCGCCTGAAAGAGTTGCAAGCCGCGCTCTAGTTGTTTGCCGTGCTCGCATGAACACTACTCATCCAAATCATAACCGACACTGTCGCCCCCATCGCGAGAGCGCCAGCAATCGCTGCGCTTTGCATCGTGCCAAAGCCCAGCGAGATTAAGGGCGTGATCCATAAGGCGCCTGCGGCGAGCTGAATGTGAGCAGGCCAGTGGGGCATGGCGCGCGCGAGCATGAAAAGTCCGGCTGCGATCATTGGCCAATCATAGACCCACAGGGATGGGGAGGCGATTGCCGCCAGCAAAAGGGTCGTCGCGATAGCCGCGTCACGTTTCCAGTTTTTTGCAGCGAAATAAACAATCACACCAGCGCCGATCATCGCAATCAGCTGCGCTCCTTGTCGAAGCATAAGACCACCGCCAAATTTTCCGATGGTTTGGTGAAGGGTGAGCATGTCACGATGGAGCCTTTCGGCATGCCCTGCAAACGTGTCTCCGGTGGCGGACAGGAAGAATGCGCTCCAAGCGTCAATGCCGAAAGCTAGGGTGGAGACGGCAAACAGCGCGGCAGAAAACAACACTGTATAGAGAATAGTTCTCCATTCACCACGGGCAACCAGAAAGACGGGAATTAGAAATCCATATTGCGGCTTTACGGTGAGAAAGGCGAATATCAGCCCGGCGAGGATGGGGCGTCGATCAGATATCAATAGCGCCGCTAGTAACCCAAGGGCGATCATCGGGCCGCTTTGCAAAACAAGCAGTGACGCGAATAGGGCGGGAGAAAGGAATATGGCAACAAGCAACATAGGGGATGCTTTAGTCAGGCGGGCGATCAGGCCCAGGCTGATGACGCTAAGTGCGATCCAGATAAGCTTTGCGACGCCATAGGGTAAAAGCGCAAGCGGGCCGACAAGAAGCAACATATGCGGCGGGTTCAACCACAAAAGGCCCCGGTTGTTCTCTTCCAGCGGCGCCCGGAAAATATCCGCATCATAGGCGGAAGCGGCGGCGCCCTCGATCGCCAGATGCGCCGCGCGCCAGAAAGCAACGAGGTCTTCTTTGCTTGCTTCCTGAATTGTGGGCGCCAGCGTGAATATTTTTTCTGCTCTGAGATCAAATAGCGCCAGAACGAAAATTGAGGTCAGCGCCAGAACTATTACAAAAACGCCGCCGCCGCTTTCGCGCATCAAGCGCATAATCGTGTCATTTGGTTTGAAAGTTACCGCCGTTGGCGACATGCTCTTTGTCCTGCACTTGCTTCCTGATCTTGGCGCCTATTGAGTTTCAATCGGAGGCCTCAAGCTTAAACAATGCAGCTTTACGCGATGTTAAGGGGTGGCGACGGGCAATGACCCCATGTTGACTAAAACTTCGGCCATTTCGTCTGGCGGTTCAGCTTCAACCACAATCGGATCTTTGTTTTTTGATATGGGAATAATTATGCGCCGTGCATGGAGCATCATCGGATGAGAGCGTTCAGTATCATTCAAACCGCCATACTGCGGATCGCCCACAATAGGCGAGCCGATTGAGGCGAGGTGAACGCGGATCTGATGCGTGCGGCCGGTCTTCGGTTTGGCTTCAATAAATGAGAGTCCGTCTTTTTGCGCCAGTGTTCGATAGGTTGTCGCTGCAGGTTTTCCATCATCGGCAATTTCGACGCGCCACCCATTGCCGCGAGATTGTTTTTTTAACGGCGCCTCAATGCGGCCAGAGGGTTTTTCAGGAGCGCCTTTGCAGACAGCCCAATAGGTTTTTTCGATCTTGCCCTCAGAAAAAAGCTTGCCGAGTTTTCGCAATGCTTTTGGGTGTCGCCCTAACACCAGACAGCCTGACGTGTCGCGATCCAGCCGGTGTGCCAGTGCTGGTGGGCGCGGCAGACCAAACCGCAAAGCATCAAAATAGTTTTCAAGATTGTCCCCGCCGCCTGTCTTGCGCGCGCTCGGCCCGGCATGGACCGCTAACCCCGCTGGTTTGTTGATGACGAGCATCAGGCCGTCGCGATAGATCAGCCGGTCGAGAAGAAAATCTTCGGGAAAAGCCATCATTTTTTCGCGCGCAAATAATCGCGCAGCGGGATAAATGCGGACATTAGCTCTTTGTAGACGGATTTTTTAAACGGGACGATCAGAGATGGCGCCTCTTCAAGTTCACCCCAGCGCCAATCATCAAACTCCTGGTGCTCATCCGCCTGCAGATTTATTTCACTATCTTTGCCTTCAAACAGCATGGCCGCCCATTTCTGGCGCTGGCCTTTCCATTTTTTCTTTTTGTATTCCCGAGGGAAATCATAAGCCAGCCAGCCCGGCGTAATCGTCAGTAGTCGGGCCCTGGAAATTCCTGTCTCTTCCTTGAGTTCGCGAAAAGCGGCGACAGCGATATCTTCGCCATTATCGACACCCCCTTGCGGCATCTGCCAGCGGTAGTCGTTGCCGGGTTCGCCAAGAGTGTTAAAATTACCAACCCGCTGACCAAGCCAGACTTGGCCTTTGCGATTAAACAGGGCCACGCCAACATTCGGGCGGTAATGTTTCAGAAGGGTTTCGTAATCCATCAATCAAGAGCGCTTCAGACTTCGCTGACAGGTTTAGCGGAAGCTCGCATTCGCCTGCAACACCGCTGACGCTGGCGCCGGGGTAAACCCTTTTTTCTCCAGGCTGTTTGTCCAGGCGACCAGTTCTTCAAGGGTCGCGCCATAGGCATAGGTTTTGCCAAGAGCCACTCCATTTTCTTTTGCAATGGCTTCAAGCTTGCTGAGCTCGCGGCGAACGGCGCTGAGTTGTGATCTTTCAGGCGCGGGGGGGATGACGCGACTGACAGAGACAAGCGCGACGCCGCTTTGTCTGGCTGCGTGCTCTGCCGCTCCCGTATCATCAATATAGGCAATGCCGGACTCTCGCAGTGTTTGCAGAATGGGAGACAAGGCAGAATTTTCAGTTGAAAATTTAGCGCCCATATAGTTGGTCGCCGCAAAATACCCCTGAAAACGCGACATAAGCCAATCTAGGCGTTGCAGGTTTTCTCCTTGTTCACGGGTTGTCAAAAGACCAGCAGCCCCCAAGGCCTTGTTACTGTCGCCATACCCTTCCATCGGTAGCTCTATAATAATTTCATGACCTGCGGCGCGCGCCTTTTGCGCCCAGAAGTTTAGATCTTTCGCATAAGGAGCAAAGGCGAGAGAAATTTCCGGCGGTAACTCATCTATCGCACGTTCTGTCAGGGCGGGATTTAGCCCCAGGCCGCCGACGATGATGGCGATCTGCGGTTTGTTTGAGCGGTTCTCATGGTGTTTTGCATATTCGCGCATTGCCTTGCGCCCATCAGAGCTGATGCGCGGCGCCTTGCCAAATGGTGTTGCGCGCAGAAGGGCGGGGTCAGGATCGGTGATGGCGCGAACTGGCGTCAATGAGGCAGCCGTGACCGGCGTCGCTGCTTTCGGCGACCCGGGAATGCGGATGATAATGTCGTTGTTGTTTGGCGATGCTTCTGCGAGATCGTATTCATCCGGGTAAAGAAGACTATCCGTGGTTTCGATGCCTTCAATGGTCGCTGAGGTGTCGCGAACGGTGTTGCTTGCGACGCCGCCATCTCGCAAAGAGGGCGCCCCCAGGCGAAGTCCTTCATTTGGAGAGATGAGGCGCTCTTCCGGTGGTTCTTTTATAGTTTGTGCACGGGCAAGGAATTCGACGTCTTCTACGGCAAGGGATATGCGTCCGGGTCCGGCGCCGCTGGTCAGGTCTACAATAGCGATAACGCCAGCAATTCCGGCAATACCCAGGGCGCCAAGCCAGGCCTGTGTCAGGCGGCTTAGGACCGGGAGCCGGAATTTTCGTCGTTTCACTGCAAGCATGACGCCGTATCAATTGCTAAGCGCTATCAATACGGAGAATTGGGTTAACCAATTGGAAACGGACCCCCTTGGATTGGCGTGTTTTAAGCGCCGGGGGCCCGTTTTGAGTTCGTTCGTGAGGGCGGCAAAGTTATTGCCGGGCGACCCCTGCGTCAGCGAGCATCCGCCGGTAAGCCGTCGTGTCAGCGAGGATTTCCAGCGCGCGCTCCAATTGGCAATCACGCGGGGTCTCGCCGTCTTCCTCGAAAGGGCACAACACCGGCTCTACCAAGGACACATCATTTTCAGCGGTTTCTGTTGTCTCGTCGCTGGCTTCCTCTGCCTCTTCTGCGTCGTCAACGACATCCAGAGCGCCGGGGAGGTCACGTTCCGCCGGGCGTTCAGCGGTTTCATCCTGGCCCGGGTAAATCACCGGCATGGCGATATCAGGCTCAATGCCAAGCGCCTGAATAGATCGGCCCGACGGTGTGTAGTAGCGCGCAGTTGTTAGTCTCAACGCGCCCTGAAGGCCATTTTGCAATGGGATCACCGTTTGCACGGAGCCTTTGCCGAATGATTTCGTCCCAAGCAGCAGGCCGCGATTGCGATCCTGTAAGGCGCCGGCAACAATTTCTGATGCGGAAGCTGATCCGCCATTAATCAGAACAATCACTGGCTTGCCATTCATGGCGTCGCCGGGTGTTCCCATTTCACGCAAGGTGTCGCGAGGCCGACGGCCGCGGGTAGAGACAATTTCACCGCCTTCAAGAAATTCGTCAGAAACCGCGATCGCCTGATCAAGCAGGCCGCCCGGGTTGGAACGAACATCAAGGACGAGACCCTTTGGTCCGCCGGGAATTTCTTTTTTCAGCGCTTTAAGGGCTTTTCTCAGCCCAATATCCGTTTGCTCGCTGAAAGAGGAAATCCGGATATAGCCAAAGTCTCCTTCCGCGCGGTGTGAGACGGATTTCAACTTGACGATGTCGCGGACAATCGTCAGCGGGAATGGATCAGCGTCACGGTCACGCAAGATCATGATGTCGACCTTGGTGCCTTTCTTGCCCTTTATTTTTGATATGGCGTCATCGATTGACATACCCATCACATCTTCACCGTTGATCTCGACTATGAGGTCGTTGGTTTGCAGGCCGGCGCGCGCTGCCGGCGTATCGTCTATGGGCGCAACAACTTTTACATAGCCTTGGTCAGGACCTTCATTGTCCATCACGATTTGAATGCCCAACCCGGCAAAAGAGCCACGGGTCTGTTCCTGCATTGTCTGGAAGTCTTCGGCCGTTAAATAGTTTGAATGCGGATCGAGAGTGTCAAGCATTCCATCGATGGCGCCTTTGATTAGATCAGCATCTTCCGGCGCACTGACATAGTTTTCGTGCACCTGCTCAAAAACTTCGCCAAAGAGGTCTAGCTGGCGGAAAGTATCGGCTGAGATGGAGGCGCGCGCCAGAACGGCGCCGGACAGGGCCGCGAAGATCGCTGCGCCGCCAATGCCAGCAGCGATCAGCGCTGTCGTTGAATGACCTTTTCCGGTCATGGAGCGCTTCTTGGCTGAGCGAGTGCGGAGGGGGCGAGAAGAAAGTTCTTTCATTTTTACACCTAATTAGCGCCAGCTAAAACGCTAGCTCTTGTCTACTTTTACTCGAGAGCCACAACACCGGGTTAACGGGCTCCCTATCTTTTCGGATCTGTAGATCCAGCTCAGCGCCCCCTTGGGCCATCTGGGCGACAGGTTCACCAGCGGCAACCCGCTGATTTTCCTCGACCAGAATGTCATCGACGCCAAGCAGCAGTATATGATAGCCGCCGCCCACGTCCAGCATCACGAGGTTGCCAATAGGCTGCCATTCCCGAGCAAATATGACGCGGCCCTCAAATGGGGCGATCACAATTGCCTTATCTCGTGCTGCAAGCCTGATGCCTTCATGGACGCCGCCTTCGGGCCGG
>BQJH01000031.1 GCA_021604605.1 Hyphococcus sp. | reverse complement strand
CTTTTACCCGCTCCTGCGGCCCGACCACATGCTCTGCCGCAGAGAGAAACTCCTCTGCGAGGCGTCCATGCGTGACGACAACAAGTCCGATCATTCCATTCCCTCGAATCATTACTCAGCCACTATGGTGCGTGGAAAAATGAATAAGTCCACAGTTTTGTGGATTATTCTGAGGGAAGCTCGATGATGAAACGGGCGCCAAGCCTCTTACCGGTTGGATCGCCCGGATCATCTAGCCGGTTTTCAGCAACAATACGCCCACCATGGGCGTTAACAATCTGGCGGGAAATAGCGAGACCCAGCCCGGAATTATTGCCAAAGGCCGCGCCCGCCGCCCGCTTGGTGTAAAACCGCTTAAAGATCGATTCCAGAGTATCAGGCGGGATACCCGGCCCATCATCATCGACAATTATGCGTGCAGTAGACGCACGTTGCGTCGGCGCTTCGAGATAGACCCGGACCGATCCATCAGCGGGACAAAACGACAGCGCATTATCTATAAGATTTCGCACAACCTGCCCCAGCGCAGACGGATTGCCCAAGACATAAACCGCCTGGATCGGATCATTGAATGTCACAGGAGCATTCTCATCGTTCTTCAACTCTTTATACAGAGATATAATATCTTTGATCAGGCGGTTCAGGTCGACTGCCTCTCGCGTCTCACGGGCAAGTTCTGCATCAAGCCGGGACGCATTGGAAATATCAGTGATGAGCCGGTCCATACGCGCCACATCCTTTTGGATGACAGACATCAACTTCGCTTGCTGTTCCGGCGTTTTTGCAATCTCAAGAGTTTCAGATGCACTACGAATTGACGTCAGCGGGTTTTTTAATTCATGCGCCACGTCAGCGGCAAAACTTTCAATGGCGTCAATACGGGCGTAAATCGCTTGCGTCATCGATTTGAGCGAACCTGATAGCTCGCCAATTTCATCCTTGCGATTGGTAAAATCAGGAATACGCGCACGCCCCGCTGCAGCAATGCCCTCGCGGACTTTATCAGCCGCAATCGCCAATTGGCGAATGGGCTGCGCAATCATTGCCGTCAATAACAGAGAGGACAAAATTGCTGCAGCGACCCCCAAACCAAAGAATGGCAAAATCGCAAACCTCGCCGCCTCTACGAGCGAATCGATACCACCGCTTTCGGCTGTCACCATGCCGTAAATCGCCTGCACACGACGAATAGGCACCGTTACAGAAACCACAAGCTCGCCTTCTTCATTAATTCTGACAGAGGCGGCGCCGCGATCTTCGGCAAAAGGCGAAGACGACAGCGCTTCATTTAACTCGGCTTCTAACGAACGATGCGCCGCCTGATTGCGATAACCTTTAGAAAAATAGTCCAGAAAGTCATGCCAGAAGCCCTCTGCATCAAAAAATGACTGAGTTTGTTCCGTTTCTATCGGCGGCAAAGTTTCAGCAACAATCCTGTCTTCGCGCAGAACCACATCTTCAATAAGTAAGATGCTGGCGTTAGAGACCGGTGGGTCGTCAAAAGTTTGAGGCGCATTAAAAATCCGCACACGACCTTCAAAACTATCCCAAACCCTATTGAAAACTTCGCGAACATCAGTCTGACTCAACGCCAGCGCACAAAGAGAAGTTTCCTCTCCCTGTCGTGCGATATCCGCTTCATCAACTGGCTGGCACGATGTTTCGTCGATCGCCACTTGTGCAAGCACATCAGCGATAATTTGAGCTTGTGCTCTGACGCCTTCAAGTTTTGCCTGAACCAGGCCATCGCGATATTGGGTGAGCGCAAAAGAGCCCAACAATAAGATGACAAGGCCAATCATATTGGCGAGGACAATCGTGACCGTGAGACGCGACACAGCCACACGCGCGTGGCGTTTACGCGCCCTTCCGCCCTCCACCGTCATAATCGGCTAGTCTTCCTTATATTTATATCCGACGCCATAGAGCGTTTCGATGGCATCAAACTCATTATCAACGCCACGAAACTTTTTCCTGACCCGCTTGATGTGGCTATCAATGGTTCGGTCATCAACGTAGACCTGATCATCATAGGCGGCATCCATCAACTGGTCGCGGCTTTTGACAAAACCGGGACGCATCGCCAGAGACTGTAAAATCAGAAATTCGGTCACGGTCAAAACGACCGGCTTTTCTTTCCATAAGCAGGCATGCCGAAGCGGGTCTAATGTCAGATTGCCTCTTTTGAGGATTTTCTTTTCATCTTCCGGGGTCGGTATTTCATCCGCTTGCGCCCTGCGTAAGAGGGACTTGACGCGCTCCATGAGCAATCGCTGCGAGAATGGTTTTTTGACATAGTCATCCGCCCCCATAGTGAGGCCGAGCACTTCATCAATTTCCTCATCCTTGGAAGTCAGGAAGATCAATGGGAGTGCAGAGTTCTGACGGATGCGGCGCAGCAACTCCATGCCGTCCATCGTCGGCATCTTAATATCAGAGACGACAAGGTCCGGCGGTGTGGCGTTGATAAACTCCAGCGCCGCAGCGCCGTCCTCAAACGTCTTAACTGTATGCCCTTCGGTCTCGAAGGCCATGGATACTGATGTCAAAATATTCTCATCATCGTCGACGAGTGCGATTGTCGCCATTTTCAATTCCCCGTGTGATTTGAGGCTTTTACTATGCTTTTCTCCGGGCGCATAGAAGGCGCAGCGAAGGCGGTTTTGTGACCATTACAGTTTTCAACCTGTTACTGGTCTAGTTTAGCGGCCTTATCAATAAAGTCAGCCAACTCTACATCTCTAAGCGTTAACCCGTTTGCATCATGGGTTGTAAGGGTGATTTCCACCTTATTATACACATTTGACCATTCGGGGTGATGATCAGCCTTCTCTGCTGCGATGGCGACCCGTGTCATGAAGCCAAACGCCGTGTTGAAGTCTTTGAATGTAATCGACCTGGCCACCGCATCGCGCCCGGAAACCTCATTCCAGTCCGGGTGACCCTCAAAGAATTTCTGCCGCTCTGCATCGCTTAGTTTCGCGACCATACCCTGTCTTCCCTGATTAATAAGCTTGCCCCCCGGCTTAGAACGATTGGGTAGCCATGTCATTCAAAGCACAGAGGCCCTTAAAAATATCGCCTGCGTCAAATCTGCAATTGACAATCATTATTAGCAAATTTAGCACTTTTGTTACTGCAAGTCATTCTCATAAAACCGCCCAAACATCCCTGAAAGAAAGTACTAATGTTGAAACTAAAATACCTTGGCGCCGCCGCACTCTGCGCCTTATTGAGCCTTCATACAGCACAAGCCAGTGACCTTGCCGATGGCGAGAATGAGTTCAACAATATCGACATTATGACCGTCGTCGGCACGGCCAAAAACTTGGGCGATGTGGCTGGTTCGGTGACGTTTATCCCGCCAGAAAAGCTGGAGCTTCAAAGCTACACGGACATCAATCGTATTTTGCGACAGGTGCCAGGCATCAACCTGCAGGAAGAAGACGGATATGGCTTGCGCCCTAATATCGGGTTGCGCGGCTCCGGACTCGATCGGTCTGCAAAAGTCCTGATTATGGAAGATGGTGTCTTAATGGCGCCGGCGCCCTATGCTGCGCCTTCGGCTTATTACTTCCCGTTTTCCAACCGCATGAATGCCGTTGAAATCTCAAAAGGTCCGTCTACGACCAAATATGGCCCCTACACAACCGGCGGCGCCATTCAGTTTTTCTCTACGCCTATCCCTGAAGAGCTTTCCGGTCATGCTTCTGTTCTCGTTAGTAATCAGGAACGCTCGATCATTCACGCCTGGGCAGGCGGCAAGTTTGCCGTTGACCAACTTCCTTTTGATGTTGGCCTCCTCGTCGAGACATATCAGGATAATGCAGAGGGTTTTAAAGAAATTGAGTCCGGTCCGGGCGATACCGGTTTTTCCTTACAGGATTACGTTGCAAAAATAGGGCTCTATACAAAAGAGGGCGCCCGCTATGCGCAAAGCTTGGAATTCAAGTTCCAGTTCAGTGACGAACGCTCTGACGAAACCTATCTAGGTCTAACCGAGACAGATATTCGCTCAAGACCATTTGTTCGTTACAACGCTAGCCAACTCGATCAAATGAATACCGAGCACTATACGTATCAACTGACGCACAATATTGAGTTGAGCGATAGTATTGAACTGACGACAATCGCTTACAACACAGACTTCACCCGCAATTGGGAAAAGCTAGATCGGTTTGACAATTCTGATCCATTTTTCACAAGCGGAACGGCCCCTCTCCTCTCCGGCACAGGCTCATGCAACAGCCTCAATGAGATTTTGGTTGATCTTCTAAATTGTCCCCGTGAGTTTCAGGTACTGAGCGGTCCCGCGGGCTTTACCAGCCCTGACGACGTCTTGGGCATTCGCCAGAATAACCGCAGCTACTACACATACGGTATTCAAAGTGCGGCGAGCTTCCGTTTTGATGCACTCGGATTTGAGCACGATCTCGTTGCCTCCATCCGCTATCATGAAGACTCGGTCGATCGTTTTCAGGAACAAGATCAGTATCGGATTGATAATAGCGTTGTCGTAAAAACCACAGACAATGCGCCGGGCACTCAAGCCAATCGATTATCCAAAGCCGAAGCTTTATCACTTTATCTGGAAGATACATTCAGCACCGGGCCTGTGGCGATCACTGCGGGCGTTCGGTTTGAAACTGTTGATACACGCCAACGCCGCTGGAACACGCCAGACCGTTCATTAGCGCCGGACAGTATTCGCGAGAACTCATACGATATTTTCTTGCCAAGCCTCAGTGTTCTCGTTGACGTCACGGATAATTTTGCCCTCCTTGCGGGCGCGCATCGTGGATTTGCCGCCGCTTCCGTTTCTTCCAGAACTCAAGAACCGGAAGAATCGATCGCTTATGAAGCCGGCGGGCGCTTTGCCAACGATCTCTTCAATTTTGAAGTCATCGGGTTCTTCAATGACTACTCAAACCTGATCGCGGAATGCACAAACTCAACTGGCGGCAGCGAGTGCGATATAGGCGATACGGACAATGCTGGCGAGGCGGATGTCTATGGCCTTGAAGTTGTCGCCGGGGTCGATCTTGGAAATGCTTTTGGCGGATCATCCCGCTACAAGTTTCCGGTTTCTGTTGCTTACACGTATACCGAAACTGAATTTAAGAGCACCGTTGATAGTGGCATCTTTGGCGACATCACGGCAGGAGACGAACTCCCTTACGTTCCCGGACAACAATTATATCTCTCCGCAGGTGTTGAAGGCTCAAACTGGGGCGCCAATGCGGACCTTAGTTATGTCGGTGAGACGCGCGGATTGCCGGGGCAAGGAACTATTCCAGCGCTTGAACGCATTGATGCACGCACAATTGTCGATCTTGCAGTCTATTATGAAATCAGAGAAGGCGTTCGCTTGCGCCTTAAAGTCGAGAACCTTTTCGACGAAAATTATGTTGCCGCAAGACGTCCTTATGGCGCTCGCCCCGGCAAACCGCGTGAAATCTTCGGCGGCATTACAATTGATCTTTAAACGTCACAGTTAATATTGAGAATAAAAAAGGGCCGCTCTATCGAGCGGCCCTCAATCCTTAAAAAGGATCGCGATTCCCTTTAGCTTTGGGTCTCAGGATCGTTTTCTAATCCGGGCAGTTAGCCATCCGTCAGAGGCTGCTCCGACAAATGTACCTTCCGCAAAGACCTCATAGGCTTATTGAAATCACTGGACATCGGATCACCTCCTCTCGTTGACTAAAAATCTGGGAGTTAAGTTGAAGTGTGTCGCCCGTAAAATCAAGGCCGCGATAGTGGCGTTAGTGAATGCCGTGAACGGCAAGGGCCACCAACTTATCAACATCGGTTGTTGTAATGCCCTTGGATCTTAACTTTTGAATATATTCCGGCGTCACATCATGCACAGCCATAGCGATTAGTTGTTCAAATGATGGATCAAGACCGAGCGCCCGAATTTCTGCAACAAACTGAGGCGTCACATCATGGACGGTGGCTGCTATGATATTTTCCAAGGTCAGGTCATCACCAAACTCTTTGCGCATGGCTCTTATATAGTCTGGCGTGATGTCGTGGACGCGCAGTGCAACCAACTTATCTGCTGATACAGAAAAGCCCATATCGCGAATTTCTTTCGCGAAGGCGGGCGTCACATCGTGAACGCGATAGGCAACGAGATTACTAATATCACCAGTAAAGCCAGCCGCTTTCATTTCCGCAATATATTCTGGTGTTACTTCATGGACCGCCATTGCAACGAGCTGATCATTCGTCGGGGAAAACCCTGCCCGCCTGATGTTCATCACAAAAGCCGCTGTCACATCATGAACGCGGAACGCAATTAACGTGTCAGCGCTATCGATACGAATATCGGCAGCGCGTAAATCATCAACAAAAGCGAGATCGCCGCCAACAGACCGGAAGCCAAGAAGCCGGTCCGCATCAAGGCCTGGAACATTGCGTTCCGCCATACCTCTCGCAAACGCCAGACTTACATCGGTGAGGGCGAACGACCATTGTTGTTTTTCTTCAACGCCATCAAAACCGATACGTTTTAATTCTGCAAAATAGGAATTGTTTGGAGTATATGAGAAAACCCCGGAGCCAGAACCGTTCAGGACAACGCCCTCCCCGGTGATATCGCCAGCATCACGTTTTAAAGTGAAGCGAACATCTTGACGCCCCGACTTACTGAGATCCAGCCCAGAAAACTCGGCGGTCTTAAAATCGCGCCCAATATGCCAAGTGTTATGACGACTGGATGACCGATTAAATGTTACATGGACCTCATCGGGTTTATCCCCTTTGACCAGCGCCCATGTCCCCTCAACGGAGGCGGCCGAAACCGCAAAACCAGAGGCCAACACAAAGAACATCGTAAAAAAGAATGCAGGTAGTTTGCGCGTCATCGTTTCACTTCCTTCAACTAGAACTATTACTTTTAGAAAATATTGACGGATTTCAGACGAGCGAGCTTGTCGAGTGTTAGCTCATCAAAACCACGGCGGCGCGCTTCAGCGATGAATTCAGGCGTGATGCCCATCGCTAAAGCTCTGGCATAAGCGTCCGGGTTTTTTTCCGTAATTCCCGCAGCCTGAAGGGAGCGAACATAGTCCACCGTGACATTCATCGCCGCAAAGCTTGTCAATTGCTGGATGCTCATATCTTCAAGGCCAAGAGCTTCAAATTTTTTCGCGTCTGCCGGATCAACGCCCATATGTTGCATCGATACCAATTCATGTACGCTCACGTCCTGCCAACCTTGAGCCCGCACACTGGCAACAAACGCCGGTGTCACATTCGCGACGGCCATGGCAACCAGATTATCTGGCGTCGGATCAAAGCCTAATTGCCTGGCGGATTTTATCTCTTCAACGCCAACATTATGAACCTTGAGAGCAATAAGCTGGTCGACGGTTAAATTTTTCAACCCCGCCGAGGCGAGCCTATCAATATAAGAAGCGCTGGCGTCTGTAGTATTTGATCGCACTGAAGGGGTTGGCGCAGTTGGTGCGCTGGAAGGTGTTGGGGAGGATAATGTCATCGGTGACGTATCATCCATAACAACCGAAACAACTGGCGGCTGCATCGCCCATGCAAAGGTCCCGCCAATAAGGACGATACAGACAATGACAAAAGCGCCAATACGTTCACTAATCTGACTATTCTTTTTATGGGTCAAAGCCGTCATGCGAGTTCTCAAGGGATGAGCCCCGGCTGACGGCCAAGCGCATCCCATCGGGACTGCGCCGGAAAATAGTTGTGTCTTGAATAAAGCCCGAGCGTAATCTCCACGCGCAGATGTTTTCTGCGCCAGAACCTCAGCGTCACAAGCCATTTCCTGATCTTCACGCATTCTTATTGCAGCAAACGCAAAAAGCGGATTGAACCAGAAGATGCAACCAAGGACAGCAACCAAACCATTGATCTGTACATCCCGGCGAGACAGATGCACATGCTCATGAGCGAGCACCAAGGCGCGCTCCTTTGGCGTGTATCGCTGTTCAAAATCAGCCGGCACAATCAGACGGGGTTGAAAAGCGCCGACAAGGGCCGGCCCGATACCAACAGCATTCGTTTTATAAACCGAGACTCCATCGTAAGTTGATCGTTCCAGCTCTCCGAGTTTTTTCAAAAACCGCCGCTGGCGCCATACCAACAATCCCAAAGCACTGATGAGGCCAATGCCCCAGATGAAACAGAAGACTGTGTCCCACTCCATTGCACTCGTATTCAGCGCTGACATCGCCGGGGCGGCTACCTCAGTAATTTCCGGCTGTATGATTGGCCCGCGCGGTAATGGCGCCGCGAGTGTGTCTATAAGCGTATTGTCGGGAAGCGTTTCAATAATCCGCCGTGCCGGCAGTAAAACTGCCGCCGCTGCAAACGGTACGATCGCCCAGAGGGCGTAAGCATTGCGTGCGCCAAGCCGTGTACGAACAGAACGCCGCAAAAGAAGCGTGACAACAATTGCAACGCTGATCGCTATCGTTATTTGCAAAAGCGTATTTAAGAAATCAGCTTCCATCTTCGAGCTCCTTGATCAGGCGCTTCAAGTCGGCGACATCCTCATCGGTGAGTTTTTTGTTTTCGGAAAAATGCGTCACCAACGATCCGACCCGTCCATCGAAAAGCCGATCGATAAGACTCTGGCTTTGCGTCTGAACATAGTCCGTGCGGTTGAGTAGTGGTTCATAAAGATAGCGCCGCCCATCCCTCTTGGCGCTGATCGCATTTTTCTTGAGGAGACGGTTCAGCAACGTCTTCACTGTGACGGCGCGCCAATCATGTTGATCGGCAACCCGCTCGATAATCTCTTCAGCGCTTAGCGGGCTTTCAACCCACAAAGCTTCCATCACCGCGCTTTCCGCTTCACTTACCGCCATTTTGTTTACATCCGTAATTTATCTTAAAATTACACACGTAAACGGTGAAGTCAACCTGCTGCCTTCAATGTAAGCTAACGGCTATTTACGAGGTGCAAAAAACGATAACCTTGAACAGCTTATTGCAGATATTGTGCTTTTAGCACTTCAACTGAAAGGTGCTCTTGTTTGAAATGGGAACGGTGAGACATAAGTCTTATGCGAGAATTAAAGTGTGGCTTGCGCAATTAATAGCCTTTGCCACATGGATATACATATTTTGGTCCATCATAACGGTGAAAGGTAGTTTAGGTCAGATGTCTTTGGCACAAGTTGGAGCATTTCCAATTTTTGGGATGACTATTTTTTACTTGGACAATGTCAAATGTGAAATATGTAAAACGAAATGGCACAGTACAGAACGCGAAACATATAAAGATTCGATATCGATGCTTGATTTTACACGCAAGTTTATATCCGAACGGAATTTTATGGTCGATGAAAAATGCAAGGCTTGTGGTGTAGAACGCTACTAGATTAGATAATTACTTGGCTACCAGCAGTAGATGCATATAGTTGAAAGGCGGTTGCGGGCCAACAAACCTCAAGCAAAAATACTGCGGGCTTTATCGCCACAATACAGGTTGATTTCATACTCTACACTGGCGAGCGATGAAACACTCCGCCGCGCATCGGCGCAGGAACCCTTGTCGTTTTCGGATAACTCAAGGGCAGTTTTTTCAAACTGCGTACCGCCAGATAGGCAAAACATTCCGCCTCAAGATCATCGCCACGCCAGCCCGCCTCTTCCGCCGGGATAACAGGGGCAGACAGCGTGTCTACGAGCGCTTTCATGATCGCTGGGTTATGACGCCCTCCGCCGCAAACAACCCACTCCCCAACCGGGTCAGGAAGAAAGCTTTCAGATTTTTCTATACAGGCCGCTGTAAAAGCGGCCAGCGTTGCTGCGCCATCTTCCAGTTTCAGTTTTTTGATATGATCAATGGTAAAGTCATACCGGTCCAGAGATTTTGGCGGCTTGCGACGCAGATACGGCGACAGCAACATCATGCGCAACACATCATTATCGACAGCTCCCGCCAAAGCGAGCGCGCCATCCTTATCCATTGGCTCGCCGGTCTTGAGCTCGACCCATTCATCAATCAGACCATTACCGGGACCACAATCAAACGCCACAAGGTCTGTGCCTTTGGCGCTCGACGGTACGTAAGTAATGTTCGCGACACCGCCGAGATTGATAACGCCGACAGCATGATCTCTTTGTGGCGACATCCCCGCGACAAGTGCTGCATGATAAATCGGTGCAAACGGCGCGCCCTCACCACCAGCTTTGACATCAGCGCTGCGAAAATCATCGACAACGTCAATTCGGGTTTCTTCGGCGAGCACGGCGCCATCGCCGAGCTGCCATGTTCGCCCGTAGCTTCCCGCGTCCCTGGCTGGTCGATGCAGTATGGTCTGACCGTGAAAGCCGATCACATCAACATTTCTGGGTTTGAGATCAGCTTTTTCCAACAGGTTTTCAACCGCCCTGATATGGGCAAGGGTCACCTCGCCAGCCGCTTTACCAATCTCCGACGCCCCGTCCCGACCCTCCAACGCCGCCTTAATGGCGCGGCGCAGCCAGATTTTCACGTCACGGTCATATGACGTATGCAAAACCGGACCGGGTTTTAGAACACCCTCCCCATTCGTTTCCAGGATCGCGGCGTCAATACCGTCCAGCGAAGTCCCGCTCATAAGACCGATGGCGACGAGAGAGTTGGACATAGATAAATTCCAGTTTTAGCGAATGGCCAGCCTCGCAGATTCGGACGCTTCTCTGAATGCTTGGTTAATTCTATCGAAAACCCATCTCATTCATTGGAAAAATTTACGTGTCATGGTACTGGCGAGGCCAATTTTTCACCATGACCAGCAAAGCCACCCTCATGTCTTACAAATCTGATTTCCTGCGCATCCTTGATGAACGAGGCTTCATTGCCCAGGGAACGAACATTGAAGCTCTCGATGATAAAGCCACAAATGGGATTATTACCGGCTATATCGGCTTTGACGCCACGGCCAAAAGTCTCCATGCGGGCAGCCTTATTCAGATTATGCTGCTTTACTGGCTACAGCAGACCGGACATCGGCCTATCACCCTCATGGGCGGCGGCACGACCAAAGTTGGCGACCCATCCGGTAAAGACACTCAGCGGGCGCTGCTGACAGATGCAGAAATCAACGAAAACATCGCCTCCATAAAGGGCGTTTTTGAAAAGTTTCTGACCTTTGGAGACGGCCCAACAGACGCACTGATGTCCAATAATGACGATTGGCTGTCGCAGCTCGGCTATGTCGAATTTTTGCGCGATTATGGGGTTCACTTTACTATCAACCGTATGCTGACTTTTGACAGCGTCAAATTGCGGCTTGAACGAGAAAGTCCGATGACTTTTCTCGAGTTCAATTACATGTTGATGCAGGCCTATGATTTTCACGCGTTGAATAATCGATATGATTGTACGCTCCAACTTGGCGGCTCTGACCAATGGGGTAACATCGTTAATGGTGTAGAACTGTGCCGACGCAAAGACAGCGTTGAAGTTTTCGGTCTGACAACACCGCTCTTGACCACCGCTTCCGGCAAGAAAATGGGCAAGACGGAATCTGGCGCGATCTGGCTTAATCAAGATATGCTCTCACCTTATGATTACTGGCAATATTGGCGCAATACGGAAGACGCAGATGTCGAGAAAATGCTCTCCCGGTTCACTATTTTACCGATGGATGAAGTACGCCGTCTCGCTGCCCTTAAAGGCGCTGAAATAAACGAGGCCAAGAAAGTTCTTGCAACGGAGGCGACTGCTCTCCTTCATGGGCGCGATGCGGCTAATAATGCTGAGGCAACGGCGCAAAAAACATTTGAGCAAGGCGGTCTTGGCGATGACTTGCCGACGATTGACTTAACGGCTGCGGAAATCGCCTCGGGCGCCGCAATGATCGATCAGTTTCTTGCGGCGGGATTGTGCGCCTCAAAAGGGGAAACACGCCGCCACATAAAGGCTGGCGCGCTGAAAATAAACGATAAGGCGATTAAAGAAGAACGCAATTTGCAGGCATCAGATATCAACAATGACGCCATCAAATTATCCATCGGCAAAAAGAAACACGCGATCATCCGCATCAAATGATCAATTGGCTTGCTGAATGTCTGCAGCACTGTCTTCGTCTGAAGTATCCGGCGGCGCCACAGGAACATTATCATTCTGCGGACGCATGGGACCAAAAAGGTTCCGGAAAATCCCGGGTGTAAGCGCAGATAATGGGTTGATGAACACGTTTGGCGCCGTGCGGTCACCACTGACAGAATAAGATAGCGCCAAAATACCTTCGCCTTTTTTGCCAACCAAAATATCTCCAATGACGGGCGCGGAACCAATTGCAGAATTCAGCTGATAGATTGGCGCCACCGCGCCGGATATTTCCATCTGACCCCCATTTTGCATATTCACAACCCCGTCCGCTGTTATCCCTACGGACGACCCTGTGGCGCGAAAACTCTCTACGGTTAATTCACCTTTTGAAAACGCCAACTCTCCATAGACATCAGAGAAATCAATTCCTTCGCCATTCATCAGGTTCTCCAAACCATCTAACGACCCCGCAGAAAAAACCCGGGCCAAAAGCGGTGCGTCCAGAAGATGCAGACTGCGGGCCTCAACCACACCGGCCAAATTGCCGCGCTCTGGCGCTGAAAGGTCAAGCACCAAAGTGCCTTGCCCGCCATGCACAGATCCGTTGGAGAAAATACCTTTTATCAGCGATCCAACATCGCTTGTTTGGGCAAGGATTGATCTTGAGGGGCCTTCTTCTTCGCCGGTGTGTGTGAGCATGGCGCTAAGTGCTGACCCGGTACCTTCACGCGCAACAAGATTTAATGCTTCCAACCGATCCGGGGCACGCATTAAATCCAAACTTACGTCAAAATATTCAATGTCTTCCCGCATCAAAAGGCGGTTGATGCGGGCCGTTACCGATAGCCCAAAGCCCCATGGCGCATCAGCCTTTTCCTTTTCACCCGATCCCCTTAAGAAATTTTCGATCAACATGCCTGCGTTCAGGAACTCACCTAAAGTTCTGATGGAAAGCTCATCGGCTGACTTTCTCTCAGCCATTATGCTAAGGTCTGCGAAATCTTTCAGATAGAAATTTGGAAAGTCTGCTCTCTGCAGGGTGCTATCAGCAATGAGAGCGCTCCCTTTAACCGCAATGCCTTCACCGGTTACCGCAAGAGACTTTATATTGAGCGACGCCTCATTCTGCTCAATTTCAATTTTTGCGAGCCCTTCTTCTCCTGCGGGCTTTTGCCAGCCCAAGGCATCAAAGGTGGCGCTAGCTGCCGAAAAATCAGCCTCAATATCAACTGATGAAAAGGCGCCGACGTCGCCAACAGCCTTTACTTCAAGGGCGACAGGGCCGCGCAAATATTGCCGGGTAGACACACCAAAGAGGTCGGCCGTTGCAGCATCAATCACGCCGGAAATATCAAACCGGGAAGGCCCATCCTCCTTAAAGAAATTTTGCCGCCATAAAATATCGATATTTTCTTCTGCAAAACTCGCATCCGCGCTCACCGTCAGTGATCGTGGTTTTAAATCAACTGTTCCTTTTGCGTCGTTCAATTCCAGATCGCCTGCAATCCCAGACATCAACATGTTCTCAAATGTTGCGGTTCCACTATATCGATAGTCCTGAGCCGGAACATCACGCTTGTTTGGGCGCATAATTTCAATCTTTGCGGTCGCATCACCTATAAACTGCCCTGGATCGAGATTGATCTTGGACAACAAAGACAGCGGTTTTTCGTTGATAATCCTGAGCATCGGCTCAGAAGGACCAGCCGTAGAAAACCGAATGTAAGTCGGCTCCCACTTCGGTACAAACGCCGTAAACTCCATCTCTCCAGACGAGAGAACGACATCACCAACCGAAGCTCTATCAACACTCAACAAAAAACTATTACCGCGCAAAACACCACGCCCTGAGCCATTATGAATAGGCGTCATTTGTTTTACGTAATATGCATTTGCATTTCGAATATCGAAAGTGACCGTCATGGCCTCATCCGGGATAAGACCTTCCTCATTTATGACGCCTTCCGGTAAATCAAGTTCCACAACGATATTTTGAATGGTTGCACGTGTCATTCGGTCCGCAATCCAGTCGCGCGCGCCCATAGCAATGCCAAGAGGCCAAATTCTGAGCAATTGCTCATGATCTAAAGCGCCATCTGTCGCCAACGCTAATTTGACTTCGGGAGACGGCTTTCTGTTTCCATCGGTCGCTTGCGGAAAAGAGAGTTGAAAATCACCCTTCAGGTCAAGTTCGAAAATTGATGCAGAGAACTCAGAAAGTGTGATTTTTCGTGACGGCAATTCGTACAAGCCGGCCACAACGATTGCTGTTATTGATAGTGGCTCCTCAAGCGTATCGGATGCCCGCAAAGATAGCTCGCCATCTTCAAAATCAAACCGAATTTCTTGTGGCTTTTGGCTTTCTTCATCAAGCTCTACGGCAATATCCCCTTTAAAGGCGCCTTGATTGCCATCAATATCAAAAGAAAAACGATCAACCGCAAAAACATTGCTGTTCGGATCGAAGGAAGACACCCACTCGATGAACGTAATTGGCGTAACGCTATCTCCTCGCCGGAGCAGCCCGTTTTCAATTCGCGCATCAAATTTTGACGCCAACACATCGCCAGATTTTGTGAGCGAAATTGATGCCGTCCCGGAAATTGGGGCCTCGATAATTGCTGCGGATTGTCCGTAGAACATGCCTAATATGTCGCCGACAGGGAAATTATTGCCGTTCGCCGTCACTAAGACTTCGTCAGTGTCTTCTGCATGTTGAATGAGCGCTTCGAAAGACGCCGCTTCTCCGCCTGCATCAATATTGCCAGCCAGTGTTGCATCAATGGCTCCATTTTCTCGCCGAAACTCAAGATTGGAATCATCAGAGCGCCATGTACGCCCCGACGCTTCATCAAAAAACTCTACAGTCGTATTACTTATCTGAGCCAACTCGAACGAACGAAACAATCCAGGCGCTCTGTCAGTCTTACGCAAGAACGAAAAAATTGAGGAACGATCTGAACTCCGCGCCGCAGGAATTTCTATATTCTGCTCATCGTTCCGAATGATCCTGAATTTCGCCCCATCCGCAATAACGGATTTCAACCCAGCGGCGCCTTGAAAAATATCATAAGCAGAGAAAGTGAGATCGATATCATGGGCGGCCAAAATTTCCGTATCATGATTATCTTTTATTTTTAATGTGCCGATCCGAATGCGATAATCGCCAGACGTCCGGTCTTTCAGCAGAAATAGGCCTCGGGTTTCACTATGGAAGCCTTTGGGTAAGCGTCGCTCAACAGCAAACTCGACGCTTGGTTGTAAAAGAGAGAGGGACAAAGGAGCGCGCTCAACTCGCCAGTATAAAAAAGCGACGCCAGCACCAAACACAGCCACAATAACTGCCATGATCTCAACAATCAGCAGTCCAGCCTTTGCAGTACGCTTGTTCATACCGTACCGGCTGTTTCCAGCCACCCTCGTTACTCGCTAAACGCCAGACAACACCCGCGTTTCAACCTTCTACCGGTAATGGGCAAATTGCCGCGCGGCAAGGGGCTTGTATAGACACGCCAGAGTGACGATTCACTTACTATCCCATAGGTTAATACATGACGGATGAAGCGAAATAATGGCCAAACCACTCGAAATCGGCGCCAAAGCCCCTGCCTTCTCAATCGAGGGAGACGATGGTTCAAAATATGCCCTGAAGGATCTGAAGGGTAAAAAAATTGTCCTCTATTTCTACCCTAAAGACGACACGCCAGGCTGCACAAAAGAGGCAATCGCCTTTTCAGAGGACATCGCGAAATTCAAACGCGCCGGCGCCGTCATTATTGGCGTGTCGAAAGATAGCATCGCCAAGCATCAAAAATTTAAAACCAAACACGGCCTTAAAGTTGTCCTCGGGGCGGATGAAGACGGTAAAGTCGTTGAAAAATTTGGCGTCTGGGTTGAGAAAAATATGTATGGCCGCAAATATATGGGCATTGAGCGTTCAACCTTCCTGATCGATGAAAAGAGCGTCATCAGGAAAATCTGGCGAAAAGTAAAAGTCGCAGGCCATGCAGAAGAGGTTCTGGAGGCCGTAAAATCACTTTAATGCAAGCGCCAGCCTCCTTACTCGACTTAGGCGTCGCCGTTCTTCACTCCAAAGAACCCGATTTGAAGGTCAGGGCCGCCAACAATGCCGTCACCGCCCTTGAGCACCCATTTGAACTTCATACCGAACTGAAAACGCCATTGCCATTAAGGCCGGCGAGACCGGAGAGGCCGCCAAGCGCCCACCCCAGCGATGTTCCCAAGCGACGCCTAGGCTCGGAGGCCGGGCGCGCAACATTGCTGCACGCCATCGCCCATATTGAGTTTAATGCTATCGACCTCGCCTTCGATATGGCTGCACGCTTTGCCCAGGACATTGAAGGACTTGGGCTCAATCATCTTCAGTTCACAAAAGACTGGTTCTCCATCGGCGGTGATGAAGCCTATCATTTTACGTTGATCAACAGGCGCTTATCAGAACTGGGCGCGGGGTATGGAGACTTCCCTGCCCATCACGGTCTATGGGACGCCGCCGAGAAAACTGCTGGCGATTTGCTTGGCCGATTAGTTGCAGCGCCATTGATCCTGGAGGCTCGAGGGCTTGATGTGACGCCAGGAATGATCTCCCGCCTCCAAGCTGTGGGTGACAACGAAAGTGCTGATATCTTGAAAATCATTTATTCTGATGAAATTGGCCATGTCGCCTGTGGAAAAC
>BQJH01000030.1 GCA_021604605.1 Hyphococcus sp. | reverse complement strand
AACGCCTTCGCATGGATGCGAAAATGGATGCCCAAGCACTTCACGTTGTGCATGATGAGGCCGCCGGAGAAGATGAAACGCCGATCAAGTTGTTCCCTTCAGGCAGTATGACCGTTGCGGTCATCATTGCGCTTGCATTGTTATTGGTCGGGTTTGCGACAGTGATCTATGCGGCGAACAATCGGCAGACATTACCGCTATGTTCCACCCAACCTGAATGGAACCAATATAACTGCCGTGCGGGGTAGTGCTTTTACTGTGCTGCGGCGTTAGCCATATCTTCTGAAAACTTTTCGTTGGCTGACTGGCGTTCGCGCATAATTTTGCGATAGGCGTAATTGACCTTTTGTGTTGCGTGCAGCGCCGCTTTTTTGAGTTCATCATCGAGGCCCAGAGACTCTATTGAGTCAGGATGAACAGCTTTTATGCGGGCTTTGTAGGCGGCGCGCACTTCGTCATCTGTCGCGGCGCGAGAGACGTGCAGCATTTCATAAATATCAATAGCTGGTGCTGCAGTCTTCAGCGTATCAATGGTTTCATCTTCTGCAGCTTTGTTAGTGTTGCTTTCCAGAATTGAAACGATTTGTGTCTTCGCAACGATCATAACGGCGCCATCGCCTTTGCGCACAGGAATGAAACCTCGCGGATCATTCAATAAGTCTGTCAATCGCTCACCGTTAACGTGAAAGACAGTAACCTCTATGGGCGCCGCGCCTGCGAGCTGAAGCTGGACTTGCGTTTCGGATTTATGCCGGTATCCGCCGGAGGCTTTGTCGAACATGGCGCTTTCTCTTCACTGGAGCCGGCATTTACCGACGATCACGAAGATATTTGCAATGCTGGCGCCAGGCTATTCCCGATCTGGCGCCGTATTTTTCTCGCCTTGTTCCGCATTCATCCAAAACATCAGGTATTTTACGGGAAAGGCCCAGGCGATTCCCGCAATGAGATAATAAATGACCTTTAGTAACTGATTGTTAGGGATAAGCTCGCCGAGCGCGGCCGCAGCAAAAAAGTAAAGCACAAGGATTGGTAATAGCCCCATAAAACCAACGAGCTTTTTGATGCGGGGAGGCATAGAACGACCTTTGTTCCTGGTTAGCACCCGCGACGCGCCGCCGCGCGCGAGGCTTGCGAGATTAGGGTAAACTGCAAAGCATGACCACTACCAGTTTCTCTAGCTCTTCGCAAAATGGCGGCGCAGTTTCACAAGTTGCGGCAAGGCGCATTGCAATCTGGCTGCTTTTCATGTGCGCGCTTGTGGCCGCCATGGTCGTTGTTGGCGGCGCGACGCGGTTAACAGATTCAGGGCTTTCCATTACCGAGTGGCGACCTGTGACAGGCGCGATCCCGCCCATGAGCGAGGCGGCCTGGCTTGATGAGTTTGAGAAATACAAAACCATCCCTGAATACCAGGAAGTAAATTATGGGATGAGCCTTGAGAGTTTCAAAGAGATTTATTGGTGGGAGTGGGGTCACCGATTTTTAGGCCGCTTCATTGGTCTCGCTTTCTTTGTCCCCTTTGTTTTTTTTCTTGTAACCAAACAAGTCAGTCGACCGCTAGCGATCAAACTGGGCGCGCTATTTATCCTCGGCGGCCTTCAAGGCGCCCTTGGGTGGTGGATGGTGTCATCAGGTCTCGCTGACCGGGTCGATGTTAGCCAGTATCGTTTAGCGGCGCATCTCTCACTGGCGGTCGCACTCTTTGGCGCCATGTTCTGGCTCGTGCTGGATTTATGGCCGTCGGCAAAAGTTGAAGTCTCAAAGAGAATGATGTGGATCAGTGTAGCGCTTGCAGGGGGCGTGTTTTTGCAGATGATGCTTGGCGCCTTTGTGGCGGGGCTGCGCGCTGGGCGCACCTACAACACATGGCCGTTGATGGACGGCGCCTTTTTTCCGGCAGGTTATTTTTCCGGCGCCCCGGGGTTCAATGACCTCTTTGAATCGATTGCCGCCGTTCAGTTCAATCACCGACTTGGCGCTTATCTGTTAACCGGCGCGGTGGTCTGGTTCTATGTGACAGTGCGTAAAACGCTGTTGGAAAGCCGTGCACGGCTCTTATTGGCTGCTGTCGGGCTGCAAGTTGTTTTAGGGATTTGGACACTGCTGGCCGCGACACCCATCACATTAGGGCTCGCTCATCAGGCTGGTGCGCTCTTTGTTTTTGCTGTGGCTCTCTATACGACGCATGGCGCTAGGTAAAAGTACCAGATCAGGTCCTGATTTAACTCTTTCTTAATCATAAACGCCTGATTTTCTTAATACTTTGTATTTAGCGTTTTCACTACTTCAATTTCAGGAAGGTGACGCGCTTTATGATGGCTCTGGTTAAAAATCCGCGGCTCTTATGGAAGCGCTACATTGTAGCCGTTGGTCTGATTTTAATTTTTATCACGGGATCACACATTGCCTCGCTGCAAGCGGCGCGTTCAAGTGATGACTTGGCTAATTCGATTAATATGAGTGGGCGCCAGCGCATGCTCAGCCAACGGATTCTATTTCTCAGTGGCGAAATATACCATAATAATAATACCGCCGAAAATCGGTTGGCGCTTGGTGAAGCGATCGATCTATTTGAACAATCCCATAAGGAATTAATCGGCGCTGATCTTCCAAACCCGGCATCAAAAATGTCCGCGAGGTTGAAAGAAATATATTTCCCTACTGCCACAATTGGCCTCGACGCTATGGTTGCAGCGTTTGTGAAGGGTGCTCGTATCATTTTGTCAGGCAACGCATCACAGAAAGATCAAGCCTTTGCTCGGCTGAGCGAAATGGGTCAAGGATCGTTACTGAAACAACTTGATCGTGCTGTTTTCGCCTATGGAGATGATGTTGTAGATAGTGTCGCGCAATTTAAAATGATTGCCATGCTTAGCTTTATTCTTGCGCTCATGGTTTTGGCTGCGGAAGCTGCATTGATTTTCTGGCCCGCCCACCGTTCGATTATTCGTACATTGGATGAATTGGAACAATCCAACCGAGAGTTGCGGATTGCAGAGGCAATTACAAAGCAGGAAAAAGAAGCAGCGGAAGTTGCTCGCGATGCAGCACAGGAAGGCGAACGCGTCAAAGCCGAGTTTCTTGCTAATATCAGCCATGAAGTGCGCACGCCGATGAATGGCATTCAGGCAATGTCATCATTGTTGCAGCGATCAGAGCTTGATGAAAAGCAAAAAGAAATGGCAGTGCTGATTGAACAATCAGGCGATGCGCTGGTAAAAATTATTGATGATATTCTTTCCCTTGCTCAACTGGAAGCAGGCATAAGCAATGTGCGGAAGTCACGATTTAATTTGCATGACTGTATCCATGACGCGATGACGCAAGTGCGTGTGAAGGCGGCGGAAAAGAATCTCGATTTCGATTTGGCTCTTAGTCAAAATGTTGATCCATGGTTTTTTGGGGATCAGAAAAAGATTGGTCAGGCACTCAGGAATGTTGCTGAGAATGCTGTGAAGTTCACAGAGCGGGGGTCGGTTTCGGTCGCGGTTGATGCAAGTCCAGGTGCAACGATGACAAACATCACCATCGCCATTGCTGACACGGGCTGCGGCATTGCTCCTGATAAGCAAGAGATTATATTCAGTGATTTTGAACAGGCTGACACAACATCGACACGCGTTTACGGCGGCACAGGCATTGGTTTAGCAATCAGCAAGCGGATAATGCAGGCTCTGGGTGGAACGCTCTCGGTTAAAAGTGAAGTCGGAACCGGGTCAGTCTTTACTCTTGTGATACCGCTGCGTGCTGTGAGCTTTGACGAGAATGTTCTCTATGAGCGCCTTGATGAAAAGCGCCCCATTGCACTTTCGGCGTAAAAATTACCTAGTCGCAAAAACCGTTGAACACTGTTTACTCGGTGCTCTAGTCGATTGTGATAGTTGGGTTGATAATCAGATCGTTATCTTCAACGACAGGCGCCAATCCACGCGGATTGACCGGCTCGCCAGTTTCAATCTCAAGTGCATTTGAAACGCCGTTCATCGGGATCAGCCTTAGTGTATCGAAATCACGAAGTCCGATGGCAACGACACCGTCACGATAGAGCCCGCCCAGATTAGCGCCATTGGCGCCCATGCTGGCCGCACCGTCGACACCTTCTATCTCATCGGTTTGAGCAATTTTGACTGCGCCCATAAAGTGGCCGTCTTCAGCACTGAACAAATGAACCGCACCTGTGGCTTCGTCCAGCAACGCCAGTTGGCCACTTACGCCTGATTCAACGTCACTTGGCTCACCACCATCTGGCTCATCATCAACTGACGCTGCGGCGTCAATAACGGCAATGCTTCCGGTGTCTGTTATGTTGGCGATTGCAAAGGGCGAGGCAAAACTTTGGTCATTATCAAGACGGTAAATCGAGCCATCCTCTGCGGCAGTGATGACGACGCCGTCTCGGTCAACGGCACAACTGACTAAATTATCAGGCGTTTCAATTAATGCCTGACTTGCAGTGATGACAGTGTCGGGGGCGCTCGCGTCTCTGGCGAAATTATAAACCTGCAACTCGCCTTTCTGGATAATAAATAAAGAAGGCGCGTCGGAGGTTAGGGCTCGGCCGAAACAAAAGCCGCGTATAGCGCCGCGCACGGCAGGCCCGCCAGAGAGGGGGGAGAACGTCCGACCGATATTGTCGATGCTATAAAGGGCAAACGTGCGGGCGTCTTGATCGAAAGTTGCGACGATGCCATCTGCCTGTGGGCCAAATCCGAAATAGCTGACGCCCGCGCCTTGCGCATTGAGGCCGGGTACGCGCGAGACTTCACTGCGGTCCTCGACATTGTAAGAGACAAGGCCATCGGTTGTTGCCACCACAATCAAGCTGTTGAAGGCGACATTCGGGTGGCTCCAGAACGCGATCCCGTTCGCTGGAGCGCCAATCCCGGAGAGCTCGTCACTCGCTAAGACATTTAAAATCTCTACGGGGGCAACAGCCGGGGCCTCGCTTTGGTTTTCTTGTGAGCAAGCGGCAAGGAGAGTAAGGCCAACAGCGGCGAGGCAAAAATGGGCCTGGGCGGGGATACGCATGAGAGAGTGGCTCCTGATACTGAGAGGCAAATGGGTCGTTTGTTCTCATTCGCACTGCCCTGAAGGTCAAGCCATGCGAATGTTGAACAAAGGTAAGGATCAGATGATATCGAGGGAATCTACCCTTTTGGGGAGAATTAGGGACGTAAACATTCGCGAATCTATTGGAATACGGAAGGCAGCTATTATTTCAGCTGCCATGGAAACTGAGTACGGCATCAATGATGAGGAACGGGCGGAAGCCGCTATTGCTGGTATTGTCGGTCAGCGGCTGACGTATCAGATATCTCACGAATCCCTATATGCGGAAACGTTAACCCACATATCGAGATTATGAATAGCGATCCGTTCTTTGGTCCATTCCTAAAAGTAGAAAGGGCCGATAAACACATTAGAGAACTCGAAGAGATTTTCAGGTCTCACATCAACTCTCACGTCAAATCTGCTCTCAGCAAGACTGACGAAGATGGAAGGGAAAAGGCATTTGCAGCTCTTAGTGGGCTCCTTCCTCCGGCTACTCCTACGATTATCGGGGATGCTATTCACAACCTGCGTGTTAGCTTGGATCACGCTTATTGGGTTGCAGTTCGTCGAAACGCAGGACAGTTTTACAGGTTCTGCGGCTTTCCCTTCGGAAAAAAGAGAGCTGACATAGAAAACTCCATCAACGGATGGCCAGACGCTTCTAAGCCCAAGCAATGCGTCATCGACTTCATCTTGGACGATGTTCAGCCGTTTGAAGGGGGAGGATTTAGTTTGTACGATCTCCACCGACTCGACATTACTGATAAGCACGACGTGCTTCTTCCCAGCCATATGTCCATTTCTCTCAAGGGAAGCGATGCATTGATCCATAGACGCCGAGGGAGAGGCGGAGATATCAGTGTAGTCGGTCCTCCTGACGGAACCGCAACACTTATATTAGGTCAAGGGCAACAGCTTATGATTAATCCCTTCGGCCCAATCGAATTTACAGGCGATCTTCAAAGCGCCGTTTCGATACTGTTCGGTGAGGGGCCTTTGAAACACCGCCCCGTTCTTCAGACCCTGCGCAACCTTAGCCAAAGCACGGCGGGAGTGATTGAAGGAATTTCTAGGATCGCCTAGTTTCTCATGATCAGATGACATAGGACTCAACCCCCACTTGACTTAACGACATGAGCAAACCCAAGGAAAAGCAAAAGAGCCAGAAACAGCGCTTCATAGAAGCGGCTCGCAAGCTTGAATGCGACGAGTCCGAAAAGGCTTTTGAAGATACCTTTGAGCGCGTTGTTCCGCCCAAACGAGGGACTGACGGGGCAGAGGACGACTCAGAGGCATAAGCCTTAACTGACCGCCCAGAGCGAGGCGGAAAGCCATTTTATTTCACTGGGTACGTCATATATAACATTGCCAAAGATATGGCGGTAAAATAATACCACACAAATATCACGCTGTTTTCAAATAGTTTATTCAACTCTGTTGACGCAAAGGCTGCGACAAGCTAATTGCCCGGCTTCATCAATCGGCCGGTCGTCAATAGCGCCCGCGCCGGTTGTTCATTTTAGAGAATTGCATACCAGGAAAACACCCATGAAAACCTACGCCCTGAAGCCGGCGGATGCGGAAAAAGACTGGACGCTCATCGATGCGGAAGGCCTCGTTGTTGGCCGTCTCGCTTCGATCATCGCCACTCGTCTGCGCGGCAAGCACAAGCCTACTTTTACACCGCATGTTGATAGCGGCGATCACATTGTTGTTGTGAATGCAGATAAAGTTGTCTTTACCGGCAAGAAGCTGACAGACAAAAAGTTTTATTGGCACACTGGCTATCCCGGCGGCATCAAAGAACGCACGATGGAAAAAATCTTCAACGGCGCGCATCCCGAGCGCGTATTGATGAAAGCCGTTGAGCGCATGATGCCAAAGGAATCGCCGCTTGCCCGCGGTCAGATGACCTGCCTCAAAATCTACGCAGGCGCTGAGCACCCGCATGAAGCGCAGAACCCAAAGACACTTGATGTCGCTGCGATGAACTCCAAGAACAAAAGGGACGCCTAACCAATGAGCACGACATCTCTGGAAGATTTAAAAGACGTCGCGACTGAAGCGGGCGTTGTAACAGCCGAACCAGAAGAGACGGTTGTTTATGAGCAGAAGCTTGACGATCAGGGCCGCGCTTATGCGACCGGGAAACGTAAAACGGCGATTGCCCGGGTGTGGATTAAACCTGGCGCTGGCCGGATTATCGTCAATAAAAAAGATCATACTGAATATTTTGGTCGCGCCGTTTTGCAGATGATCATCAAGCAGCCTTTGGCCGCTGCTGAACGTAACGATCAGTATGATGTTATCTGCACCGTGAAAGGTTCTGGCCCATCAGGTCAGGCCGGCGCTGTGCGCCACGGCATCGCCAAGGCGCTCACCCATTTTGAGCCGAGCCTTCGCTCGGTCCTGAAAAAGGGCGGGTTCCTGACGCGTGACAGCCGGGTCGTGGAACGTAAGAAATATGGCCGGGCCAAAGCTCGCCGGTCTTTCCAGTTCTCGAAACGCTAAATTTTATTGGGGCTGGTTCATCGCAACTGGCCTCAATTTCCAGCCTTTTTCTCCGCCTTATGGCAAAAATTGGCTCTGGGATGCGGAAATATGCAAGGATCGGGCCTCGCGATATACCAATCGTTAATTTGCCCGCCGCGACTAAATAAGAGAGGGTGCAGCCCTCCCACAGACGTTTTTGAGAGCGCCGCCTTTTTTGGTTTCAGAAAGGCGGCGTTTTCATTTTCTGTCTGATCTTCAGAAAATTTATTGCACCTGCGTACCTAATTTGCCGAGCTATGCCTCCGGCCGGGCGCGGTCCAGAATTGGCTGCACGTTGAAGCCATTTGGCAGGGCGCCATAGACGGACATTTGTTTGTCTGGGCCGAAACGCGCCTCACAAAACCCTTCCACCACATAATCAGGGGCAGATTGAACAAGAGCCGCTGCTTCCAGAGCGAGCGCCATATCTCCCGCAAAGCGGCGCGCTGTCGCTTCATTCAATGCGCCGGGTTTAAACCAGTCATCCAGCCTGGTGACGTGCTGGCCGAAATATTTGTTTACGCCTCTGGCTTTATTGATCTCATCTCGAACGGCTTCAAGGCTCGCCGGTTCGCGACTGATCGCGCGCAGGATATCCAGTGCAATCACATTGCCCGAGCCTTCCCAGATCGCGTTTAAGGGGGCGCCGCGATAAAGCCGCGCCATGGGACCTTCTTCGATGAAACCGGCGCCGCCATGACATTCCAGCGCTTCGTAAACAACGCCGGGTTGGCGCTTGCAGATCCAGTATTTGGCGATCGGTGTCGCCAGCCTCATAAACGCCGCTTCGCGCTCATCGTTTTTGGCTTTGTCAAAGGCGCCGGCCAAGCGAAAGGCGAGGGCGGTGGCGGCCTCTGTTTCAAGCGCCAGGTCGGCGAGGACGCTCGCCATCGCCGGCTGATCAATCAGTTTTTTCTGAAAGGCGCTGCGGTGGGCGCAGTGCCATAAAGCTTGCGCCACAGCGGCGCGCATACCCCCGGCTGACCCGACAACACAGTCAAGTCGCGTATGATGCACCATTTCGATAATCGTGCGGACGCCGCGCCCTTCTTCACCGATACGCTGTGCATAAGCGCCGTGATACTCAATTTCTGAAGAGGCGTTGGAACGGTCGCCGAGTTTGTCTTTAAGGCGCATGATGTGAAGAGCGTTGCGCGTTCCGTCAGGGCGCCATCGGGGAACCAGAAAACAGGTAAGGCCTGCGTCCGTTTGGGCGAGCGTTAAAAACGCGTCGCACATGGGCGCCGAACAAAACCATTTATGTCCTGTTAGCATATACGCATCGCCATCTGGTTCGGCGCGCGTTGTGTTTGCTCTGACATCAGATCCACCTTGTTTTTCAGTCATCGCCATGCCGATCGTCGCAGCATTTTTATCCGTGGATGGAATAAACCGTTGATCATAGGCGTTGGCTGTGATGCGCGGTTCCCATTCTTTCGCTAGCGCAGGCTCCTCCCGCAAAGCGGGCAGGGAGGCATATGTCATCGACATCGGGCAGCATACGCCGCCATCGGCTTGCCCCATTAAGTAGAGCAGGCCCGCATGTAGAACATGGCCTGAATTTTTAGCGGTCCAAGCGCCGCCGGCAACACCAGCTTCAAGCCCAAGTTTCATCAACGAGTGATAGGCGGGGTGGAACTCAACTTCATCAAGGCGGTGACCATAGCGATCAAAGGAAATTAACTGTGGTGCGTTCTTATTGGCCTGTCGCGCCCATTCAATAACTTCCGAAGACCCGCACCTTGCGCCAAAGGCGTTAAGCGTTTTTTCATGAGCTTTGCCGCCGTTTGCGGCAATGGCGCCGGTTAACGCTATATCGCACTCATAGATATTTACGTCTTCAAAGGGGGGAGGTTGATTGGAAACATCATGGGTTTGTAGTTCGGTTTTGGGTCTAAAAGATGCCATGGGAGTATGTTTAGCCCAGGGTGGCGGCGAGCGAAATCAATTCATGCATAAAAAAGGGCCGACAATGCCGACCCTAGATTTTTGAATGCGATAATTGCCTAGTCGAGTTCGTCGGCAATATTTTCGGCGGCGTCTTCCATGCTGTCCGCCATGTCTTCAGCGGCTTTTTCAAGATCGCTTTTTTGTGACTCCTGATAAAAATACCAACCGCCAAAAGCCAACACTGCGATTACAACAAGTACGAGGATGTTTTTCATAACGATATACGCTCCCATTGATGTCTGTAGGAAATGTACATGGTGAAGGAACGGAGTTCAATCGCACAAATTGTAGCTTTTTGCCCGAATTCACTAAGCCTTGTTGGCTACAATATAAGATTTTCCAGCTCTTTTATGGCCGGGCGTACATCTCCAATCGGGACTTTGATCGTAGCCATGCCCATAGCTTTTGCCGGTTTTAGATTGATGCCGAGATCATCGAGAAAAATGCAATCCTGGGGCGGAGTGTTCAACGCTTCGCACATCATTTCATAAATACGTGGTTCCGGTTTGCGCACACCCGCTTTTGAAGATTCAATCACATGATCAAATAGAGCTAGAGTCTTTTTAACAAGACCGATCTTTTCTGCGTCAGCGATCATTGCATCGTTGTCAAATTTAGGAATGTTGTTTGTAATACACCCTGTTTTTAAGCCCTTGCTTTTGACGCGCGTCAAAGCATCAATCATTTCCGGGTATAATTCCAAGCGTAGCAGTGAAACAAGCGTCGCGCCTGTTATCTCATAGCCCGCTTCTCTGCTTTCTTTGGCAAAGAGTGTGTCAAATTTTTCCAGTGAAATCTCTGATCGTTCAAATTGCGCCCAGGCATTTTCATGATGGTTCGCTTTAATAACACCGCCAATAAACTTTTCCGGCAAGCCATGTTCTTTTTCAAAAGCAGCAAAATTCTGCAATGGGGAGGTTGTAAAGACACCGCCAAAATCAAAGATAACCGCCTTATACGCCACTGAGTTATTCCACCTTTGACGGGAAGCCAAAGCGGTCAGCCACGAATTTGTCGACCAGGCGCGAAGGCAGGAATTGCGGCAAAGTCCAGTTTGCAAACTTGTCCTTTAGGATCGCATAACGCGTTTTTTGCTTCGTTCCATTCAGGATGTCATAGGCAAGGTTGCCCACAGCTTCAGGCGGTAGCCCTTCAGCGCCAAATTCCTGCATCTTTTTGCGCATGCCAACCAGAATGTCGTAATACTCTGTGCCTTTATAATTTTCTGCGTCGATATCGTCGGCCTTATCCCAGATTGGGGTTTGAATAGCGCCGGGGCCAACAGCCACCACATCAATGCCGTGCATCAACAGTTCGCGCCTGAGGCTGACGGTAAACGCCTCAAGTGCATGTTTGGACATGGAGTAAGGCCCCATAATCGGGGAGGCCATTTTGCCCGCAACCGAACTCATATTGACGATTTTCCCGCGTGGACCTTTCATCGTGTGGTCTGCACCTAACAGCGGTAAAAAAGCCTGCGTGACGTGCAGAACGCCGAAAATATTTACGTCAAATTGCTGTTTTAATTCTTCTGGCGGCAAGTATCGCAAAGGCCCGCCTACAGCGATCCCGGCATTATTTACGAGACCGTTTAGAGCTTGGCCGTTTAAGTCAGCGCGAACGCTCTGTGCTGCGCTGGCGATGGCATCCGGATCAGTCACATCAAACAATAAGGGGGAGAATTGATCGCCTAACGCATCTTGTGCAGCTTTGGCGTCATTTTCTTTTCGCACACTGCCAAAAACCCGCCATCCATTATCGATCAGTGTTTTGGCGATCGCGCGGCCAATGCCAGTGGAGACGCCGGTGACGACAGCAGTTTGTTGCGGATGGGTCATTCGTGGTCCTTTTTCGGCAACGCCCAATCAAGGGCTTCGTCGGTAAAGACCTCTATACGGGGGACGAAGACTGATGGATCGTCAAAGGCGCCGATCATGATATGAGTTTCTCCGGGCCATTTCTTTCCTGCATATGTCAAAGGCGTGCCGCAGGCTGGGCAAAACCCGCGTTTAACGCCGGGTGAGCTTTGATAAAAGCTTGGGGGCTCTTTCAACCAACGAATATTGTCTTTCTCAAACCCAACCCAGGTGGAAAACGCCGCGCCTGTCGCTTTCCGGCAGGCGGCGCAGTGACAATTGCTGATAAATTTGGGCTCGCCATGGGCTGTAAATTTTACGGCCCCGCACTGACACGCACCGGTATGATCAACCATGGTCACTCCCAGCCCAGGTCATTGGCGTAAGCTTCATTCTTTTCGTGCGATCGCTTTGCGGCGGGGCGCGCCAGCAGGCGGTCAACATATTCTGTATAAAGTGGTTTTTTATCGAACGCCCCAAACATCAGCGCGAAGTTTAATGTTGACCCGAAAATAACGTCAGCAGCACTAAATTTTTCACCAAGAAGGTAAGGCCCGGTTTCTAGCGCTTGATCGATAGCACCCAGAACATCCTCAACTGAACCATGCCCCGCAGAGCTTGGGTTTTCCCGAACCGTACCTGAAAATTTATCGAGCATGGCAGGTTCGATGCAACTCGGGGCAAAAAACATCAACCGATAATAGGCGCCGCGTTTTGGATCATCCAGTGAAGGCGCCAGCCCCTTATCAGCAAATGCGTCAGCCAGATAAGCGCATATGGCGGCCGCTTCGGTAACCGCTACGCCCTCATGAACGAGGGTAGGGATTTTCCCCATCGGGTTCAGTTTAAGATAGTCAGGCTTTTTGTGATCAGCCTTTTTGATGTCGACAAGGCTAATCTCACACGGAGCGCCAAGTTCTTCATTCATCCAATGGGTGGTGACGCCGCGTGTTTGAGGGCAATGATATAAAACTGGCGTTTTGGTCATGACGGTTTCCTATTCTTTGTCTTGAATGCGCGCTCTTTCGTAAAGGCTGATGGCGGCGGCAGTCGCAACGTTAAGACTTTCCATTGCCGGCGCAATAGGAATGCGCGCTAGCGTCGTGCATGTTTCCGCTACAAGCTTTCGAAGCCCTGCGCCTTCAGCGCCGAGAACAAACGCAATTGGTTTTTTGGGATCTAAAACGGAAAGATTTGCCGATGCTTCCCCCGCGAGACCGACGGTTTCATAACCGAGGTCGTTTAACGCTTCGAGCGCGCGGGCAATGTTGACGACTTTAACACATGGGACGGCTTCAATGCCTCCGGCCGCGGCTTTTGCAAGAGCACCGGACAGGGGCGGCGTGCGCCTGTCCTGGACGATAATGGCCTTGGCGTTAAAGGCCGCTGCGGTCCTGAAAATCGCTCCGATATTTTGCGGATCTGTGATCTGGTCGAGGACCAGAACGGGCTGCTCAGCGATCGCCGGCGCGCAGGCGTCTTTCAGTCTCGCGCGAGGCAGGTCAAAAAATTCAGCGGCCAGCCCCTGATGAACGGCGCCGGGCGGGAGCGAATTGTCGATTGCATCTGGTTTGGCATCTTCCAGCTTTTCAAGGATACTAGCCTCAATAGCTTGTCCGTTTAGCCAGTCGGCGGCGTTCCTGGTCGCCAGAACACGCCTTAGCCGCCGGTCAGAATTGGCCAGGGCGGCGGCCACCGCATGTCGGCCGTAAAGCCAGACACGATCAGGCCCCGAGGATCGCTTGGAAGAAGGCTTATTTCTCGATTGGGTGGGCTTTGGGTGTTTCATATGCGCCATTTTTTGGGCTTAGCGGTTTTATGCGCCGTGTGAAACCAGAAAACTTTCGGGCACAGTGCGACGGAACGGTTGCGAAGGCGCGCGCGCGCGGTTATAGACCCCGTTCTCCCGGCGAGATGGGGGCTGAATAGCCCCAAAACCGCCAGCTGATGATCCCCGTTATTTGGGTTACAGCGCTTCTGTGGAGGGGTGGGAGAGTGGTTAAATCCAGCAGACTGTAAATCTGCCCGCTTAGCGTACGTTGGTTCGAATCCAACCCCCTCCACCATTATTAGTTGTACGCTGGTGCTTGCCGGGCCGTCGCTCAGGCGCCCTCAGAATCTTCAGTTCTGACTTTCACTAGGCATGCAGTCGGAATTAAACTGGCTCGAGCCTATTTGCGGGCAATTCTTCTTTTCTGAACAGATGCGGGCGGACCTAAAGAACTATAATCCTTCGATGACCCAGAATTTGGCGGATACTGACCGCCAGTTGTTGATGATGAACTGCGCTTTTGGTGATTTTGTTGCCTCATAATGTCGTTGGATCAGAGACAAGCATTCTTGAGTTTCTTTTTCGAGATCCATGCGCCGCCACTGAACCGTGTCTGGATTGACCACGTTTTCAAAAGTATCTTCTTCATCAAGAACATACGCTTTGCCGCCAGTCATGCCTGCTGCAAAGTTGTTTCCAACCGGACCAAGGATAACCGCCACCCCGCCAGTCATATACTCGCAACCATTTGCCGAACAGCCTTCTATGACTGTGACCGCACCGGAATTTCTGACGGCAAATCGTCCGCCTGCCTGGCCAGCAGCAAAGAGGGAGCCGGATGTTGCGCCGTAAAGGCAGGTGTTGCCAATGATTGCATCATTTTCGTTGAGAGATTGATCTTCCGGCCTGACTACAATCGTCGCGCCTGAAAGTCCTTTTCCGACATAGTCATTTGCATCACCGTCAACGATGATTTTCAGTCCGTGCACCGAGAAAGCGCCAAGAGATTGCCCGGCTGACCCTTTCAACCGCAGAGTTAAATGACCTTCATCCAGTTCGTTTTGGTTGAGACGCCGGACAATTTCCGAAGAGATGCGTGCGCCAACCGCTCTGTCCGTGTTTTTAATCGCGCGCGATATTTGCACTTTCTCTTTGCGGTCAAAAAATCCGGAAATATCATCCCAAACGCGTTGGTCAACCGTATCGTCAACTTCATTGCGGGTATTGCAGGCGGCGCGTACAGGCCTTTCTTCATCTTCTATGCGCGTAAGGATAGGGTTGAGGTCAAGGTCATCAAGATGCGCTGCGCCGCGCGACACTTGTGTTAATAGGTCGGTACGACCGATAATGTCGTCGAGGGATCTGGCGCCTATTGCCGCTAAGGTTTCCCGAACTTCTTCAGCGATGAAACTCATCAAATTTACGACATGGTCTGCTGCACCGGTAAATCGTTGGCGCAAGGCTTCATCTTGCGTACACACACCAACCGGACATGTGTTGGAGTGACATTGCCGAACCATGAGACACCCCAATGCAAGAAGTGATACAGTGCCGATACCAAACTCTTCTGCACCGAGCATCGCCGCAATGACAACATCGCGTCCTCTTCTGATACCGCCATCTGTTCTAAGAGTAACCTTATTGCGCAGGTTGTTAATGGAGAGAACCTGATGGGCTTCGGCAAGGCCAAGCTCCCAAGGGGCGCCAGCAAATTTGATGGAGGTTTGTGGGCTGGCGCCAGTGCCGCCGACATTGCCGGATATTAAAATCGTATCGGCTTTCGCTTTAGCGACGCCAGCGGCAATTGCGCCGATACCAGATGCGGAAACCAGCTTTACGCAGACGCGTGCGACCGGGTTTATCTGTTTGAGGTCATAGATCAGTTGCGCCAGATCTTCGATTGAATAAATGTCATGATGAGGTGGAGGGGAGATTAATGTTACGCCAGGCGTTGCGTGACGCATCCGCGCAATAAATTCCGTTACTTTAAAACCGGGAAGTTGACCGCCTTCGCCTGGCTTGGCGCCCTGGGCGACTTTGATTTCGATCTCGCGACATTGGTTTAGATATTCCGCGGTGACGCCAAACCGCCCGGACGCGATTTGTTTGATCGCTGAGTTGGCGTTGTCGCCATTCGGCAAAAGGTGATAGCGGGCTGGGTCTTCGCCGCCTTCTCCTGAAACGGATTTAGCACGGATACGGTTCATTGCGATGTTCAGCACGCCATGCGCTTCCGGGGACAAAGCGCCAAGAGACATCCCGGGTGTGACAAAGCGGCGGCGGATGTCATCACCATGCTCAACATCTTCGAGGTGAATAGGTTTGACGTTATCTTCTACGGATAAGAGGTCGCGCAGCTGGGAGGGGGGCTGTTCTGCTAATGCAGAAGAGTAGTCTTTATATGCTGCATAGTCGTCATTGCGGACAGCGCGCTGCAGGTCAGAAACGAGTTGCGCTTCGAATATATGATTTTCGCCACGGGCGCGTTGACGATAAAAACCACCGATCGGTAATTGTGTTGATGTGGTTTTCCACGCCATATTGTGAAGGCTAGCTGTTTTTTGTTCCAGCCCCGTCAACCCAATACCGGAAACACGGCTGGTCATGCCCGGAAAGAACTCTTCGACCAACGCGCGCGACAGACCCAACGCTTCAAAGTTACATCCGCCGCGATAGCTGGAAATCACCGAGATTCCCATTTTTGAGATGATTTTAAGTAAACCGGCCTCAAGCGCACATTTGTAGTTATAGACGCACTCACCAAGGGACATGTTTTCATATTGTCCGCGTTCATGGGCGTCCGCGAGGCTGTCAAAACTCAGATAGGGGTTAATAGCGGTTGCGCCAGCACCAACGAGAACGGCCATATAATGCGCATCCACACATTCTGCTGAACGAACGGTGATAGAACAAAAGGAGCGCTTACCGGCTTTTGTCAGATGCGAGTGAACGCCGCCGACGGCAAGAATAAGTGGTGCTGAAATGCGATCTTTGCCTGCGTGCTCATCGGTCAGAATGATATGGCCGGCGCCATTTTCAACGGCATCAAGCGCATCACGGCGAATGCGTTGAAACGCATCACCTAAGGCTTGTCCGTCGTTACGGATTGAAGATACCTCGTATGTGCAATCGACTTCTACAATTTTCTCATCAAGGTATTTCTTTAGGCGTGCAAACATCCCATTTGTCAACACTGGGCTTTCGAGAACAAAAACGTCCGTTTGGCTTTCGTTTGAGACAAGAATATTGCCAAGGTTTTTAAACCGGGTCTTCAGGCTCATCACGCCTGCCTCTCTCAAGGGATCAATTGGCGGGTTTGTAACCTGACTGAAGTTCTGTCGAAAAAAATGCGATAGCGGTCGATACCGACTGGAGAGAACAGCAAGAGGCGTGTCATCACCCATAGAGCCGATTGCCTCCTTCCCTTCCATCGCCATCGGGCGCAGGATGAGATCAAGGGTTTCGCTGTCATATGAGGCGGCCGACTGGCGCTGGTGTAACTCTTGGGAAGAGTATAAGCGATCTTCCGGGCCGGGGCCGATTTTCGGCTCAAGCTCGGTAATATTCTCCAGCCAATCCGTATAGGGATGCTTTTCCGATATCCTGTCCAGAATATCGTCAGATGAGTAGTAGGCTGCATTATCCAGATCGACAGCGATCATTCTACCTGGTTCAATCGCGCCGCGCGTCTTTATGGACTTGCCATCAAGCGGGCACATCCCGGTTTCTGAGCCAACGGCAAGAATGCCATCATCGGTGATGGCGTAACGCAAAGGGCGCAGGCCATTGCGGTCAAGTCCGGCGATCGCCCATTGACCGTCATAAGCAGCTATTGCTGCTGGCCCGTCCCAAGGTTCCATAACGGCGTTGCAATATTCATATAGCGCCCGCCATTGCGGCTTCATCACGGCCGTTCTCTTGGACC
>BQJH01000029.1 GCA_021604605.1 Hyphococcus sp. | reverse complement strand
CCCGGATCTGCTCACCGATTTTTTCCAGGCGCCGCTCGGCGCTGACAATGTTGACGGCGATGGTTTTGCGTTTGGCGTCAAACTCGGCCGCTTCCGCGCTTTTCTGATCGAACGCACTTTCAACCGTTTCAAGCTCGGCAGTCGCCGTTTTCATTGTATCTTCAGCTTCCGCCAGACGGTCAGCCTCAGATGTTTCGCGCGCGCTCAAACCTTCCTGTTCACGGTTTAGGGTTTGGACGGCTTCCTGTGCGTCATTAAGGAGACCGTTCTCGCGCGTCGTGTCTTCTTTCAGGCGCTCGATTTCATTGGCAAGGCGGTTTAGTTCTGCTTCTGCGCGCTGGGCTTCATCGTCCAACCCTTCGCGGGCGACGGTGAGGCGGTGCAGAGCTGCCGCGGCTTCCGCTTCTTGCAGCCGTAAAGGCTCCAGCGCTTCATGGGCTTCAGATTGCGCGGTTGATGCGGCGGCGGAAGTGCGGACGGTTTCTTCGATCAAAGAGGAGATTTCAGACAGGCCGTCATTCGCTTTGGTTTGCGCTTCGGTTGCATCGAGCCAGCGCAGATAACATTGCATGGCTTCTGCGCGTCTGATGTCACCGGAAACATTGCGGTAGCGGGTCGCCTGCCGCGCCTGCCGTGCGAGGGCGCCCTTCTGGGTTTCAAGTTCGCTGATGACATCATCAAGGCGTTCAAGATTTTGTTCCGCTGCGCGCAAGCGTAGCTCCGCCTCATGACGGCGGGAGTGAATGCCGGTGACGCCTGCTGCTTCTTCTAACAGACGGCGACGATTGTGAGGCTTGGCGTTGATCAGTTCTGCAACCTGGCCCTGACGGACAAGCGCCGGTGAGTTCGCGCCGGTAGACGCGTCGGCAAAGAGAAGCTGAACGTCTTTTGCACGGACTTCCTTTGAGTTGATCCGGTAGACCGATTGGGAGCCTTCATCTTTGCGGATGATGCGGCGCGAGACTTCCAAAACGTCTGTTTCATTATATTCCGCTGGCGCTGAACGGTCAGAATTATCGAGGGTTAAAATGACTTCCGCCCAGTTGCGTGATGGGCGCATGGACGTACCTGAAAAAATGACCGCGTCCATCGCGTCGCCGCGCAAAGCTTTGGCCGATGTTGCGCCCATGACCCAGCGCAGGGCTTCCAGAAGATTCGACTTGCCGCAGCCGTTTGGTCCGACGATGCCGGTCAGGCCGTCGCGGACTTCAAAATCTGTCGGTTCTACAAAGGACTTGAACCCGACAAGGCGGACATTGGTAAATTTCACAATATTTTTCCCGGCAAAAAGGCGGATGGAGCCCACAACTCCAGTCCACAAACCCTAACACCTGATAATGATTGCCGATTCTGCCCACAAGCCAAGTTTGCGGGGCTGAACTGTGGAAACTTATTCTCCGCTCTTCTCAAGCTCTTCATCAATCGCGGCGGAGAAATCATCCACTGAGGAAAAGTGCCGTAAAGTTCCATTCAGAATAAAACTCGGGGTTGATCTCACGTCATATTTATCACGACCGTAAGTCACGGTTTCATTAATAAATTCAAGCAATTCCTCTCTTCTTACACAGGTATCGAAAGCCGCCTCATCCATGCCCGCTTGCGTTGCGATTTTTAGCAAATGATCGCGCGGATTATTCGATGCGGCCCAGGTGCGCTGTGTTTTGAAAAGAGAATCAAGAACGAGAAAATAAGCATCCTTGCCGCCTTTGTCTGCCGCGCAGCGGGCGAGCATTGATCCGGCTACCGAGAGTTCGGCCGGCGCAGTCGGGAATTCCCGAAAAATAAATTTAACTTTGCCCGTGTCGATATAGTTTTCTTTAATCGTCGGGAAAATGCCCTCGTGGAAAGACGCACAATGCGGACATGTCACGGAGGCATACTCGATGACTGTAACTTCCGCGTCCGGGTTGCCCATCACCATTTCGGCAAGAGCGCCAGTGGCAGTGTTTGTCACTTCCTCTTTGTCGCCAGATGGTGAGGCGGTGTCGTCAGAAGACGCCCCGCTGCACGCTGAGAGCGCCAGCGCGCCAGCTGCGAAAATGGCCAGTCGGGAGAAACGAACGTCGGAAAATAACATCTACAAATACCTTTCTTGCCTCAAACCGTTGCCAGGTTAGGGCGGGGAGCAAAATTTGCCCGTAAAATCGCTTATGCTGAGAGCAGGTGCAAGTCCCTAAAGGCGCCTATTTCTCGCCATTCCGTCGCTTTATCGCAGCCCGGAACGATGAAAGCGCCTGATTTAGCTGGGAATCGATATTTTGGTCATTGGGCTTGTACTTATTGACGGAGGTGGTCTGGAGCTTTGCGGCAGTCTGTTTGATGGATATTTCGGCCACGGAGCCAGGGCCTAAATACCGGTTTAATCTGGTTTTTAGCTCGTCAGCGTGCATTTGTACTTGCGCGGCGGCCGCCCCGGAGGGAGCGAATATTTCCAGGGTTTTCCCGCCCCGCGCACCGCTTTTCCCGGTGAGCCGCCCCGGACGGCAAAGGCTTGCGATTTTCGCCCCGGCGATGGTAGGCCAATTGTCCGCCAGTGACGGGTCCACAAACTTGGTTTTTCTGGCCAGCGCCGCGATCACGTTGGCGCCCGCGCGGGCGACTTTGGGCGGCGGACGACGGACGGCTCTGGTTTTCAGATCATTCATAATGAAATTTTTGCGCTTTTCGGTGAAGCGATCATAGAGTGCCGGGATGACTTGCGAAACACGCGATCAAAAAAACCTTTCCCAAATCTCCTCGCGATTGCTGCGATGGTACGGAAAAAATGCGCGGGTTTTGCCGTGGCGGATTGGGCCAGCGGGACGAAAGGCTGGCGCGGCGCCTGACCCATATCGTGTCTGGCTGTCTGAAATCATGTTGCAGCAAACTACCGTTGCAACCGTTAAGGAGCGCTACGCCGAGTTTTTAATCCGCTGGCCGGATGTGCGCGCTCTCGCCAAGGCGCCGCTAGACGATGTGCTGGGGCAGTGGGCAGGTCTCGGGTATTATGCCCGCGCACGCAACTTACATAAATGCGCCGTCGTCGTGGCGAAGGCCTATGGGGGTAACTTTCCGGATGCGGAAGAAGAGTTGAAAACCTTGCCCGGTATTGGCGATTACACGGCGGCGGCGATTGCCGCGATTGCGTTTGATCGCAAAGCGATCGTTGTGGACGGTAATATAGAGCGTGTCGTCTCGCGATTGTTTGCCATAGAAACGCCGCTTCCCGCCGCCAAAAAAGAGATTAAATTCTGCGCTGAAAAATTTTGGCCCAAGAAGAGGTCAGGCGACTTTGCCCAAAGCCTGATGGATCTTGGCGCCGCGACCTGCAAGCCAAAAAATCCGAACTGTTCTTTGTGCCCCATTTCATTTTCTTGCCGTGCGTTTTCTTTGGGTCGACCGGAAGGGTTTCCCGTGAGGGCCGCCAAAAAGCCAAAACCTTCACGCAGCGGTGTGGTGTTTGCGTTGACCAATAAGAGCGGCGAGTTGCTGTTAGAACGTCGACCGGAAAAAGGCTTGCTCGGCGGCATGATGGGCTTGCCGGGGTCGCCATGGGCTGAAGGCGCGGGCGTCGAACCCAAGAAGTTTGCTCCGGCGATAAAAGCCAAATGGCGAAAGGTCGGCGCTGTCACCCACACTTTTACGCACTTTCATTTGGAGCTTGATGTGTGTGTTGGGCGCGCGCCAAAGGGCTTCAGGCGTAATCCGGACCAGCAATGGGTCGCGCCGGAAGCATCGCGCCTTCCCACAGTGATGAAAAAAGCGGTAGAGTTGGCGCTTACAAAAAAGGGGAATGAGCCATGATGTTTCGGGTGTTTGGGTTGGTCATGTTGGCGGTTGTTTTTGTTGCTCCAGCAAATGCGCAAGAGCGCGAAGGCGATTACCTTTATAAGGTTTCGACTGTTCGAGCAGCCACAGGAAAGCTTGAACCGCTTCTTGAATGGGCGGCGGAAATCAAAGCGTCAGATTATTATAAGGACGCAGGCGGACAGTTTCCGTTTATGATGCGCCACAGTCAGGGCGATCAATGGGATTTGATGATTATCTCACCGATGGAAAGCTGGACAGCGTATCATTCAAAAAACGCAACCAAACGTCGTAACAAAGCCGCAGAAAAACATGGCGCCCTGTTGGCAAAAGGCGACGGATTGTTTGCCTTTGATGAGGATCATTTTGCTTATGGCCCCCCTTTGTCAGAATTGACCCGCGAATATTCAGAAAACGGATTTTATCATATTGAAATGTTCAAAGCGGCGCCGGGAAAAGCCGCAGAGCTGACCGAACAACGCCGTATGGAAAATGCTTATCTTGCGGCGACCGGGCAAACGACGAATATGATTTTCACGCGCGCGGCCGGGTCAGATGTTGATGTCTTTACCATCGGTTTCCATGAAAGTCTGAAGTCTTTTGCGGCCGATGCGCCCGCGACTCCGGAAGAAAAAGAACAGGCGGCAAAAGACGCAGGCTTTAAAGATCGCAGCGATATCTCATTTTATCTGCGATCGCTGCTGTCAGATCATCACGATACGCTGGCGGTGAAGGTAGAGTAGCGGCAAGTGAAAATGGTTTGCGGTTTCCATGTACGCAGCTCAGGTTACATACATTCAAGATATGCGCATCATAGTTTGTTATTGGCGTTTGCGCCAAATCTGAAAGTCTAAAAGTGGGCTGCCCAAACAGACGCTGTGCACTATAAAGCTTTATTGGATGATTGTTCTTCAGGAGTTTAAGCACCATGCGATTACGTCTTTTACAGGCTTGTGTTCTTGCCGGATTAATCGCTTTTGGTGTCGCCGCCTGTGCGCGTGATGCAGGTGAAACAGAACCAGCGACCAGTGCTAACGAAACAAACATTACGGCTGAATGGTCAGAGGCGGAAGTCGACGGCTGGCTATACCTCATTGAAGAGCTGGAAATTCAAGAGTTACACGCAGCACTTTCCGCGGAGCATCGTCCTGAAAATTACGTGGTTGAAAACGTCAATGTTATTACAATGACTTCCGATCAGCCTTTGTTGAACCAAAGTGTTTTTGTTGCTGACGGACGTGTCACATCTATTTCTACTACCGCGGCGACAACGCGTCCGACGGATATGGTTGCCTATGACGGGACCGATCGTTGGTTGGTCCCCGGCCTGACGGATATGCACACCCACAACCTTGATTCTCACAGTCAGCACATTTTGAACCTTGCCATGGGCGTCACGACCGTTCGCGATCTTGACGGGTTCCCTTTTCTTTTGAAAATGCGCGACGCAATCGCGGCCAATGAATTGCTGGCGCCCAGCATGTTCGTTTCCGGTACGATTTTAAACGGTTCGGATTTTGGCGGTTATGCGCTCAAAATCAGCACCCCGGAAGAAGCGCGTGAGGCTGTGCGCGAACAAGCGCAAGCCGGGTATGATTTCATCAAAACCCATAACAGCCTTTCCGAAGAAAATTTTCTGGCGATCGCCGATGAAGCTCATGAGCAAGGACTGGACCTTGTTGGTCATATTCCTGTGCGGGTTAGTGTCGAGCAGGCTGTCGGCGCTAAAATGCGAACCTTTGAACATTTCAAAGGTTACATCATCGACAGCACTTTAACGCTGAGCGATGAAGATTATGTCGCGGCGACGCATGGCGCCGAGGTGTGGAATACACCGACTTTTTCGACATACCGTAATCATTTGCGCGGCGATGAAGCAGCGGCAGTTTTGGCGAATGAAAAAGAGATGCAGCTTGTGCCGCCGACAGCGCGAAAAAAATGGACGGCCCATGCCACTGGCGAAGTGACGGATGTCACGGCATTGAGGCAGAATATTTATACAATGTCACAGCAGATATTTTCTGAGCTGCGCACTCTGGAAGATGCGCAGTTTCTTGCGGGCACAGACACCGGGTCATATGAATTAATGCCGCCGGGGTTCATGCTGCTTGATGAGCTGCGTATTTTTCAGGAACTTGGCATGACGCCATATGAGGCGATGCAGACAGCGACCGTCAATGCCGCGGAGGCCATGCGAAAAACTGGCGACTTTGGCGTAATCGCGCCCGGCGCCGAAGCGAGTTTTGTGCTGCTGGAAAATAACCCATTGGAAGATGTGCAGCGCCTGCATGAAATTGAGGCTGTCGGCGTTCGCGGCGTCTGGTTAGATGAGGCGAAGCGCGATGACATGCTGGCAAGGCTGAAAGAAGTTTATCAGCGCTCCGAAAAAAGAATGGAAGCAGCGCAAGCCACGGCCGAAGACTTGGATGACTATTTAGCCCGCCTCAAAAAACTTCACGAAACGGGCTTTGTCTTCCGCGACCATTACCTTGATCTAGCCGCCTCAATGTATGTCCATGTTGGACGAGATGATGACGCGGCGGAAATCACCGCTATGAAGCTCGACCCGGCGTTCGGGTTCAGTTGGTTCCGGTTTTAGGGTGACGGTCTGAGGGCGCCATTTGGCTAAAGTTATTGTGGATTATCTTCACCAAGAAGGGACTTTGCGGCGGTGCATGCTTCAAAATCTGGATCAATGGCGCAAGCTTTGTTAAAGGAAGCCCTTGCTTGAAGTAGGTTATTCTCGTTTGCTTCAAGCAGCTCAAAGCCGTGCATCGTGCATCCCCAGGCTTCGTTATCATCACAAGACAATTTGTAAGATTGTATAAGGCAGTCGCTGAGATCAAACTTATAGTCATGTTTGTCATCAGGCGACATGCCTGCTGCGCGGTTTGTGCAACCAGAAGGAATGCCTATCGCGCAGGAAGCGGCAAACAGCGCGTGTGAATAAGCATCAGGTTTTTCGAATTGCTCCTGCACGATATAGGCTAGGCTGTGACAGTAAGAGCCGAAACCATTCTCACACAGCCTGAGGCACTTGCCGGGGTGATCTGTGCATTCCTCTTCGTAGCTTGTGTATTGCCGGTTTCTGCTGCCTGCCTTGCCATAATATTTTGCGGGGCAAAGGGGGAGCCTTTCTGTCAGTGAGGATGAGGCCTCAATTTTTGCAAGCGTTGTTTCCAGTGAGCGACCATCCTCTGCATTGCTGCAAGCTGTGCAAAGTAAGAGCAGAGCAATGAGTTGTGCGAGCCTCAACTGCATTCTTCCTGCTTTCTACCCGCGCATTTCTTTGCGGATTTTATCGCGCAGGAAGTCGATCGGCTTGCGCCCGGTTTTTTCTTCGTAGTGCCAATAGGTCCAGCCATTACAGGCTTGCGCGTTTTGAACAGCGGCGCCGACCTTATGGATTGAGCCCTGAATTTCATCTTCGCCATCTTTGACAAAAAGTGAGCCGTCTGCGCGAACCTTCGCCGAGTGATTACCGCGCGGTGAATAAAGTTTTGCGCCGGGGCGGATCAGTTTGTTTTCTACAACAACACCGAACGGCACCCTCGGCGCCGCTTTTGGCGATGGCTGGGTTTTTAATTCTTCGTCTTCCAGCGGTTTGACCTTGGCGATGCGTTTTTTCGCAGCGGCAATATAAGTCTTGTCGCGCTCAATGCCGATAAACTGCCGACCAAGATATTTCGCCGCCGCGCCGGTGGTGCCGGAGCCAAAGAAGGGGTCGAGCACAATGTCGCCCGGTTTCGTTGAGGCGATCAAAAGCCGATAGAGGAGGGATTCCGGCTTCTGGGTCGGGTGGGTTTTGGCGCCATTCTCGTCCTTGATGCGTTCAGACCCGGTGCAAATCGGGAATTCCCAGTCGGAGCGCATCTGTAGATCGTCATTGGCGGTTTTCAGCGCTCGATAGTTGAATGTGTATTTGGACTTTTGATCCTTCGACGCCCAGATCAATGTCTCATGGGCGTTGGTCAGGCGCGTGCCGCGAAAATTCGGCATCGGGTTGGACTTGCGCCAGATGACGTCGTTCAGAATCCAGAAGCCCGTGTCCTGAATGGCCGCACCAACGCGGAAAATATTATGGTAGGAACCGATGACCCAGATGGCGCCATCGGGTTTCAGGATGCGGCGCGCTTCGGCCAGCCAGCTTTTTGTGAACTCGTCATAGGCTTTGAAGGAATCAAACTTGTCCCACTGATCGTCAACGCCATCGACGCGGGAATTATCCGGGCGGGTTAGATCGCCGCCAAGTTGCAGATTGTAGGGTGGATCAGCGAAGACAAGATCGACACAAGCATCGGGCAGCGCCTTCATCGCGGAGATGCAATCGCCCTCAATGATCTTGTTCAGCTTTGTCTCAACGCCTGTCTTCTCTGCGTCTGTTTTCGTCGTGGCTTTTTTTGTTGTTTTTTTACGCGCCGGCATGAACTGCCCCCTCCTTATTCGGAGCGGGAGTGTGAGTCCGCAAACTTGCTCCGTCAAGAGTCGGGGAGAAATTTATTAGTAGAGTCAGGGTGTTAACCAGTTAGTAAGATTGGTTAACGCGCGCTCCTAATATAGCGACGGCAAAGAGTCCTCCTACCACATATTGTATTGGTATGTCTTTCAGTAGGTGAAGTGGTGCGTTTCAGTCCATAAATACGATTTCTACTCCAAGAGGTATTCCCACTTTATTGTGAATTGTCCGCCGCGTGATGAGGATTATTTTGCAGCTCACAGAAGTCTTGGAGAGCACTATGAAAAATTTCGGTGAGATCATGTTCACTGATGCGGTTCAGGTTGAGCAGTCTCGGCGAGGTTCGCGCGATGGATATGCCAAGATGACGGCGCGGCCGGCGCCGACCGGGCTTTCTGACCGTGAAGCAGCCTTCATAGCTGAGCGGGACAGTTTTTACATGGCGAGTGTAACGCAAACCGGATGGCCATATGTACAGCACCGTGGCGGTCCCAAAGGGTTTCTGAAAATTATTAATGCGACAACGCTTGGTATGGCGGACTATCGCGGCAATAAACAATATGTCTCAACAGGCAATTTCAAAATCGATAATCGTGTATCATTATTCCTGATGGACTATCCCAACCGCGCCCGGCTCAAACTGTTGGCGCGTGTCAATGTTGAAGATGTTGTTGATAACCCAAAATTGGCCGAACAGTTTTTTAGTGAGGGGCAGGGGCGGGTTGAGCAGCTCATGACTTTTACGGTTGAAGCTTTTGATTGGAACTGTCCGCAATTTATCACTCCGCGATTTACAGAAAATCAAGTGCGTGATGTGATGAAGCCCAAGCTCGATGAGTTGGATAGGCTAGAGGTTGAGAATGCGGCGTTGAAAGACCGTCTAGCAGCACTTGGTGCGTAGCATTTTTCTTAACACAAGACGGCTAGTTTATCCGCATACAGGATATTGTGGATCGGCGCGAAACTTTTGCGGTGGTGGGGCGTGACGCCGTAAATAGCAAGCGCTTCCTTATGGGCCGGGGCGCCATAGCCTTTGTTTTTTTCCCATCCATAATGCGGAAATTCTCGCGCCAGTTCGCGCATCATCCGGTCGCGCGTGGTTTTTGCGATGATGGAAGCGGCGGCAATGGAAAATGATTTCGCGTCGCCTTTGACGACTGTATAGGCGGGCGCGCGCAATTTTGGTTTGATGTTGCCATCAACAATGCACGCCGCAGGGCGCACCGGCAAGTTTGCAGCGGCGCGGCTCATGGCCATTAACGTCGCTTGCAAAATATTGATTTCGTCGATCTCATCGACGCTTGCGACGCCAACGCCAACCTCTGATGTCTTCCAGATTTCGGCGGCAATTTCTGTGCGGCGTTTTTCCGAGAGTGTTTTGGAATCGCGCAAGCCTGCCGGCATATTTGCCGGATCAAGCACAACGGCGGCCGCGACAACAGGCCCGGCGAGGGGGCCGCGACCGGCCTCATCGATCCCGGCGATCAGGCCGGGGATTCCATCTTCAATGTCAAAGCTTGGTGTCTCTATGGCCATTGTCATTCCAGTATGGCCGGATCATCGCGCGAGTCGCAACCTGCGCAATGATCCGGCGGCTGAAATGTCGGTCATGTTTTTTCATATTCGTCATGCAATGACGACAGCGGTGTAAATCGCGGGCCCTAATGAGGCGACTAGGACAAGCACACAGGCTGTCATGGTTGCTAAGCGGGTCATCGATTTGTTCCTTTCTATCAATTGTTTGGCTGAACCCTTAGTTCCGCAGCAATTGCAAAGGGTCAGGGATGCTGCGGAACCGCAGGTGTGGGCGTCAAAGTCAGGCGGCTTTGCCGGCCGCCATGGCGTGAACATCATTCGGGGTCAGCTTATGGCCGCCGATCGCCCAGTCGCCACTGGCGATCTCGTTGATCCGGACCCATGTGACCTGGCGCATGTTTTCGCCTTCAACCTCGATCATGGCTTCTGTGACCTTGTCGATCAGGTCAGCTTTTTGGTCAGGTGTGAAAACATCTTTGATGACGTCGATTGTTACGAGTGGCATTGGTCTTTTCCTTATTTGTTTTGCTGTTTGGGAAACCATTTCCCGTCGGCGTGAAATAAGGTTTAGAGGGCGCGGGGCGGGGAAGCTTGGAGCCGGTCTGGAGAAAACCGGGAGATTTTCTGGAGATCGGCTATAATCGCCCGTCATGATTTATCGATTCGACGATTTTGAGCTGGATACGGGCAAAAGAGAGCTAAGGCGCGCGGGCCAGGAAATCGCCGTTGAGCCTCAGGTTTTTGCGCTTTTGACGCTCCTGGCGGAGAATAATGAGCGGCTGGTTTCAAAAGACGAGATTATTGAAAAGATCTGGGATGGCCGGATTGTATCGGAGTCGGCGGTTACCAGCCGGGTGAAATCTGCCCGTCAGGCGCTGGGCGATACTGGCAAGGCGCAGACCTATATCCGCACCGTCCATGGGCAGGGTTTTCGGTTTGCAGCGCCAGTTAAATTAATCGGCGCGGCGATCTCCTCCGGTCAGAGCGCATCAACAGAGAGTGTCGGAAAAGAAGAAGCGTTGAATGAAGACGCCCGACGGCGCCAGGGGGCAAAACCATCGATTGCTGTGTTGCCGCTCAGCCTTGTGGGGGACGCGGGATCTTACTCGACAATTGCCGATGCGCTGCCCCATGAGTTGATTTCCGAACTGTCGCGTTTGCGGTGGTTGTTTGTCATCGCCCGCGCTTCTTCTTTCCGGTTTCGATCGGCGGACCCCGATGTAAAAGAGATCGGCGCCGCCCTTGGCGTTCGGTATTGTCTTTCCGGCGTGCTCGAAGTTTTTGGCGATCGCGTCACCATTACCATTGAGCTTTCCGACACCAAAAGCGGCGGCGTCATCTGGGCGGAACGGTTTTCCGGCAATGTTGGAGAAGTCCACACGATCCGTGAAAAGATTATTATGGAAGTGGTGGCGGCGCTGGAAATCCAGATCCCGACCAATGAAGCGCAAGCGGCGAGACTGACCGCGCCGGAAAATCTGGACGCTTGGTCTGCGTACCATCTGGGCATTCAGCATCTTTACCGGTTTAACAATAATGATAATGCACAAGCAGCAGGCTTGTTCGAGCGCGCTGTCGAATTAGAACCCGGTTTTGCCCGCGCTCACGCCGGGCTTTCCAGCGCCTATTTTCAAAATGCGTTCCTGAAATATACCCTCGAAGGCAATCTCGACAGAAAACTGGCGCGCACCCACGCTGAAAAAAGTTATGAGCTTGACCCATTGGACCCATTTGCAAATTTTGTGATGGGGCGTGTCCATTGGATTGAAGATAATATTGAAGGCGGCATCGGCTGGCTTGATCGTTCGATTGCTCTTTGCCCGAATTATGCGCAAGGCATCTATGCGCGCAGCTGGGCCGATACAGTGAGTGGCCGCGGTGAAGATGGCGCCCAAAACATATCTCTCGCGCTCTCGTTAAGTCCACTGGACCCGTTCCGTTATGCGATGCTGGGCGTGCGCGCGTTTACACATATTTTGCGGCATGAATATCAGGAAGGCGCCTATTGGGCGGATGAGGCGGCGCGGGCGCCCGGGGCCCATGTGTTGATCGCGATGATTGCCGTTGCCGCCCATGGAATGAACGGGAATGATGAGCGCGCATCAAAATGGGCGGCGAATGTGCGCAATCGAAATCCGGATGTAACGCAAAAAGATTTCTTTCGGTCCTTTCCGTTTGAAGATGTCGACACGCGAGAGCGCACAGCAAAGGCCCTTGGCGATTATGGGTTTTAGGGACGCTTTACGCGAACAAATCCATTTGCCCGGAAATTTCCACCGGCACGCGGAATAGCGATAAATCCAGCTTTGCCCGTTCGCGGTTGAAACCAAGTTTCGCGCGCATGGCGGCGTTGCGCTGATTAATGAGTTTTGCGTAGGGCGTCTTGATGTCCCGTCCGCGCGACCATTGCGGATCATAATCGCGCCCGCCATTCATATCCCGGATATGGCGCATAATGCGATTGGCGCGGTTTGGTGCAAAAGCTTCAAGCCATTCCTGGAACAAGGGCGAGACCTCCAGTGGCAAACGTAAAATCGTGTGAGCGGAAAAGCTGGCGCCAAGGTCGGCAGCCTTTTCCATGATGGTTTCCATCTCATCATCATTCAGTCCCGGGATCATCGGCCCGGTCATGATCCCGACCTGCACGCCCGCATCAACCAGTCGTTTAATCGCCTCAAAGCGTTTGGGCGGGGAAGATGCGCGCGGCTCCATCGAGCGGGCGAGGGTTTTGTCCTGTGTGGTGATTGATAACATGGCGCGGGTCAGATTTTTCTTCGCCATGGGTTCTAGAATATCAAGGTCGCGCGTAATCAGATGCGCTTTGGTCAGGATTGTGACCGGGTGATTGAACTTTGAAAAGACCGAAAGAATACCGCGCATGATCTGAAACTTGCGTTCAATCGGTTGGTAAGGGTCTGTGTTTGTGCCCATCGCGATAACCCGCGGGCGATAGTTTTTATCAGCGAGTTCTTTTTCCAATAATCTTTGAGCGGATGGTTTTGCGAATAGTCGTGTCTCAAAGTCGATACCGGGCGAAAGACCCATATAGGCGTGGCTCGGTCGCGCGAAACAATAAATACATCCGTGCTCGCACCCCCGATACGGGTTGATGGAGCGGTCAAACCCGACATAGGGCGAGTTGTTGAAGGTGATAATTTTCTTTGGGGATTCGAGCGTAACTTCGGTGCGGAGTGGCGGCAGTTCTTCACCGTCGTTAACAGGGTCGTTTTTTTGTGTAGCGCCCCAGCCATCATCTTCTGTCTCCCGTTTTTCACTTTCATAGCGGCCTGTGGCGTTGGAGCGCGCGCCGCGCCCTTTCCCTTTGGAGGGCGGCTCAGATCCTCCGGGGCGGGGAGGATGAAGGGGAAGGTGCGCGGCGCGGGCCATGATCGAAGGCTATCACGCAAAAAGAACAAATCAAGAACAAAATTTCAATATGAGGAAAAATGGCCTATATGCCCAGTCAATATGCTAAGTAAATGCGCAATCAGGAGATCGAAACATGACGAAAAAACCACTGCCCATGGGCGCTGCTGTCGCTATTGGCGTTGGCGTGGGGACGGCTCTTGGCGTCGCCATGGGCGAGCCTTCAATTGGTCTGGCGCTCGGGATCGCAATCTTTGTCGGGCTTGCCGCCGTCAGCCGACGTTCTTCTTAGCGCCGTTCTAATGTGGCTTACTTTTGCCCGGTGAGCTGTTCTGGCGCAGAAGACAAATCCGTTAAGGACTGGCGGAAAATTCTGAACCCGGCATCAGTGCTGCCATCATAATAAAGCCAGGCGCCATCTGGTGATACGGAAGAGAATATCTGGGTTTGATCGTCAGGCCCCTTTGTTAATCTGACTGGCTCGTTACCCGTGCGGCTTTCCGGTTGAATTTGAATACCGAAAATTTTTGGGGCCCTATCGCCATCAGGTACGGAGTAGGTAATCCAGTCTCCATTTCCTGACCATGCGATATACAAATTCTCAACGTCAAAATCAGCGAGACGCCAGATAGACTTCGTCTCGATTTCAAAAATTAAAATACCCGCTTTGCCATTATGTTTGTTTTGAAAGGCGATATAGCGCCCGTCTGGCGAGACATGAGGCGACGTGTTTTCTCCCGGCGGCAATTCGGCGTCGACGGTTGTTATCTCACCATTCTTGTTGATCAGGCTTAAGCCTTCCTGAGTAAAAAGGCCGTTCTTGGCGATAAACACAACCGCGTCGCCGCCTGACATCCAATCGGCAGGGCCAAGATTTTTATCAATAGCGCCGAAGACAGTATCTGCGCCAGATTCAATAGTTTTTATCCTTTGCCGTAAAACCTGCATTGTAGCGCCGCCGCCATAAAGAAGGGTTGTCCCGTCCGGTGACCAACTGGGCTCAATTTCCCAAAAGTCTGGTGTCTGGGTTAATTGAGTTTCTTTGCCAGTCGCCACGTCCAGCAAGTACAGGTCGGGCCGCTTTTCCCGGTAGGAATAGAAAGCGACTGTGCGGCCATCAGGAGATATGTCAGGCGCAAAGTCGCTACTGCCTTGCGCATCACTGTTTTGATCTTGAGAACAGGCAGCCACGATAAGTAAGGTGGTGGCGCCTAGAATGTGCGAAAGATTGATCACCGCGATCTCCCCGATATGGTTAGGCTTCGTACTTTACTGTAAGCCATAGAATTCCTGAATAGCGCGCGCCTCACAAATTGCTGAACTGGTCATATTAAGCGTCATGTTGTCTATCATCATTCCTACGTTAAACGCCGCCGCGCGATTGCCCCATTGCCTTGAAGCGTTGGTGCAGCCAACAATCGACGGGTTGATCAAGGAAGTCATTGTTGTTGATGGCGGGTCGAATGACGATAGCGTGAAGATTGCCGATGGGTTTGGCGCAAAAATTTTAACGGCGCCATCCGGTCGTGGCGGCCAGCTAAAAGCTGGGGCGGAAGCGGCGCGAGGCGATTGGTTCCTGTTTCTGCATGGCGACACAGTATTGAGCGAAGGCTGGGCTGAAGAAACAGTAAAGTTTATGGCTGCAGATTGGGCAATCGCCGGTGTTTTCACGCTTGCGTTCGACAAGAAGGGACTTGCCCCTTGGCTCGTGGCGCGCGGCGCCATGCAGCGTACGGTATTTTCAAAAAGTCCGTATGGAGATCAGGGGTTGTTAATTTCGAAGTCCGTTTACGAAGAAATTGGCGGCTACAAAAACATACCGCTTTTTGAAGATGTGGATATCATCGACCGGCTTATGCATAAGAAAGGGGCAATGGCGCTCCATATTTTTAAATCTAAAGCTGTCACCTCCGCGGAACGTTATGAACGTGATGGGTATATGCGCCGCGTTTTAAAAAATGCGTGGTGCCTGTTGCGTTACCGCATGGGCGCCTCGCCGGAAGATCTTGCCCGGTCCTATCGTTGATGCGCGGGACAGTTATTCTCTTTGTAAAAGCCCCGCGCGCCGGCAAGGTAAAAACCCGCCTTGGCGCCGAAATCGGGATGGGCCGTGCGGCGGCGCTATTTCGCATCATGACCACGCATACGATAGGCGAGCTTGTAAAGGGTGACTGGCAAACGATGCTTGCCGTTGATCCAACGCATGCGCTGACAGGATGGGATAATCTTTGGCCGCCGAACTTGAAGCGCGTTGCCCAAGGGGGTGGTGATCTGGGCGCGCGCATGGGGCGGGTGATCGATCAGGCGCCGCCGGGACCCGTGGTGATTATTGGCGCTGACGCGCCGGGCTTGCGCACCGATCATCTGCGTCAGGCGTTTCAAAAATTAGGCGGGCATGATGCGGTTTTCGGGCCAGCGGAGGATGGCGGCTATTGGCTGATCGGGCTGGCGCGGCGACGTTCTGCGCCTGACCTTTTTCACAGCGTGCGTTGGTCAACTCAGCATGCGCTTGATGATACGAAAGCCAGCTTGCCGAAAGATTTTAGCATCGCCGAGTTAATGGCAATGCAGGACATCGATGAGGCGAATGATCTGGCCGTATGGGGTCCGCGCTCTACGGTGTTGTAATTTTTAATCAGAATTCCGTTTTCCCGTATAACCTGCGCTATTTCTTCTTCGGCGCCGGTTGAGGACGGGTGAAAATCCATTCCGCGTCAGAAGAAAGTGACTTGGAAAATTTATATCCGCCTACAGAAAATTTCTTCAAATCTTCCGCCTTCTCGATGCGGTTCTGAATTGCCCAGCGCGCCATCATGCCGCGCGCCTGTTTGACAAAGATCATCATCGCGCGGGTTTTGCCGTCTTTGACTTCTTTGAAATTGAACATGATGAAGGGGCTTTTCAATGCTTTGCGGTCAACGCCTTTGGCATATTCATTTGAGGCAAGGCAAACGATGGTCGGATCATCGTGTTTCTTGGCCACTTTGTCGAGCTCCTTGGCGATAGCCTCTCCCCAAAATGCATGCAAGTTTGGCCCGCGTGGGTTTTTCAACCGCGAGCCCATTTCCAGTCGATAAGGCTGGATCGCGTCCAGCGGTCGCAACAAACCATAAAGCCCGGACAGGATGCGCAAACGGTCTTGCGCATATTCAAGGTCGTCAGGCTTTAGCGTGTTGGCGTCTAACCCGCGATAAACATCACCGGCAAAGGTCAACGCCGCCTGTTTGGCGCCGGTGATGCGGCCTTTGGTTTGCAGCGCCTGAAACCGTTCATAGTTCAAGTCCGCGAGATTGTCTGAAATCCCCATCAGTTTTTTGATGTCGGCGCGCTTTAGTTTTTTAACAACAGCGGCGATCTCTTCAATATCTTTTGACAGGGCCGGCTTGGTCGCCTTTGGCGCATCCGGCGTTTCGTCAAAATTCATCATTTTTGCTGGGGAGAGCAACATCAGCATCTTCGGGAGTATCCTTTATCGTTATTTATTATTTAGAGCATTTTGCCGGGGTTCATAATGCCTTTTGGGTCGAGCGCTTTTTTGATCGCGCGCATCATGTCGAGTTCGATATTGCTTTTGCGTTTGGCGAGGGTGTCGCGGCGATGGCGCCCGATGCCATGTTCGGCGGAGATCGATCCGTCAAACTCATCGATGACGTCATAGACGGCGCTTTCTATACTGCCGCGTTGTTCATCAAGGACGTTTGGTCCGGCGCCTTCCGGTCCAATGACATCATAATGAATGTTGCCATCACCGATATGGCCGAAGGCGACAATCCGCGCACCGGGCGCCAGACGTTCAACGGCCGCGTTTGCTTTAATAAGAAAAGCCGGGATATCGCTTGTGGCCACTGATACATCATGACGAGCGCCCAGCCCTTCACCATTGATGGCTTCGGAGATCGAGTGGCGAATATGCCAGAACATTTTTGTCTGGGCTTCGTTTTGCGCCAGCGTCGCGTCATGGATAAGACCTTTTTC
>BQJH01000028.1 GCA_021604605.1 Hyphococcus sp. | reverse complement strand
ATTGCGCAAGCGCGCGAAGCGTTGATCAAACGTGGATATGGCTTGCCTGATAAAGACCTCTCCTGGTTCGAGGAAGGTGAAGACTTGTTCACTGACTATGTCGAAGCCGTTCTCTGGGCGCAGGACTTTGCGCGCGCCAATCGTGAAGTGATGATGGAGCGCATCTTGTCAGCGTTGCGGGCGCATTTGCCCAAGCCGCTGAAGAAGTTCCGCATCGAGAAGGAGGCCGTCAACTGTCACCACAATTATGTGGCGCGCGAACGGCATTTCGGGGCTGATGTTTGGGTTACGCGCAAAGGCGCCGTGCGCGCTGGCGCGGGTGACCTCGGCATTATTCCCGGCTCGATGGGGGCGAAGTCTTACATCGTGCGCGGCAAGGGCAATGAACAGTCCTTTTGTTCATGCTCGCACGGGGCAGGGCGGCGGATGAGCCGGACGGCGGCGAAACAAACTTTCACGCTGTCAGATCACCGGCGCGCAACCGATGGGGTTGAATGCCGAAAGGACCGCGGCGTCATCGATGAGACGCCCGGCGCCTACAAAGACATCGACGCCGTCATGGCGGCGCAAACCGATCTTGTTGAGACCGTTCACACGTTGAAGCAGGTGGTTTGTGTAAAAGGATAGGGACAAGCGGAATCCGCCGCTTTCCCTGAACGGGGACCGGCGGGGAGATGAGGGCCGTCGGTCCCAAAGTTTGATAATGTAAGGTTGAGGGACAAGCCTCCAACGGCTTGTTGCTTCACTTGACTGGCTGTAGCGTTGATACTGAAGAAAATCGCGCAAAAAATCGACATGTGGAAGTGTTGATTATTATTGGGTAATCACAGTTACAAAAAAATCCGTGTTCTGATAAAAGCGGAATGCGGGCCTAGCTGGCGCCCCTAGCTCGTACCCCTAGCTCGCGCCCCTAGCTCGCCTCGTGCGGTAGCGGCAAAATCATAATAAAAAAATCACGAAGAATGGCAAATCGCAAAGTGAAAATGGCGATCATATTTTATTTACCCTGCAGGGTGCGATGATAAAAACGTCTTTGAGAGTTTATGCGTAGTTGCGATTTGCCCAGAAGCGCGGTCTCACACTCTCTATTGAGCGCTTGACTATCTGTGCTTGACGACAGTTTTATGAGTGGCGGGCTGTCTTTGATGTCAGGCGCCATTTCCGTATTAAGTCTGGAATTTTCCTGTAAATTCGCGCAAAACAGGAAGTGCTGGCAGAGGCAGGTTCGATCATAACGGCTTCAGCCAAAAAGTTTTAACAGTTAAGGGGCGTCCTCGATGACGGCTGATGTAAAGTCTTATTGGCAAAATTATATCGATGGTAAGTTTGTCGATGGCGGTGCAGGACGCATTGCAGTTGATGATCCCGGAACCGGTGAGCGTCTTGCAGAACATGCTTGCGCCGATGCGGGCGATATTGATCGCGCGGTGACCGCCGCCAAGCGGTGTCATCAAAACGGTTCGCTTTTTGACATGCGCCCGGTCGAGCGTGGCCGTATGGTCAAAAAGATGGGTGACTATCTGCTCGCCAATATCGACGAGATTGCGCCTATCCTGACGCTGGAAAGCGGCAAAACCCTTTGGGAAGCCCGCAAGGAAGTTGAGGGCGCGGCGCGCTATTTTGAATATTACGGTAATCAGGCCGAAACGCTGGAAGGTCGGTCTATCCCGCTGGGGGCAGGGTATTTCGATTTTACAACTTATGAGCCTTATGGCGTTTCCGCCCAGATTATTCCCTGGAATTTTCCATTGGAAATGACCGCAAGAGGAATTTCCGTCGCGCTCACTACAGGCAATGCATGTGTCATCAAAACGCCTGAGCTCGATCCGTTGTCGAATTACTTTTTTGCCAAGGCGGGAGAGTATGCAGGGTTTCCCGATGGCGCCATCAACATTCTTTGTGGTGAGGGTGCGGTTGCGGGCGCCGCGTTGTCGGCTCACCCTGATGTCAATCAGATCGTCTTCACGGGGTCTGTGCCAACCGGTATTGCGATTGCCAGTGCGGTGGCGAAGAATGTTGTGCCGTGCGTGCTGGAACTTGGTGGAAAGTCTGCAGCAATTGTGCATGCCGATGCTGATTTAGATAATTTTATCAGCAATGTTCGCTGGGGCATTTATTTTAATGCCGGTCAGGTTTGTTCTGCGATGTCGCGCGCCATTGTCCATGAAAGTATTCATGATGAGGTGGTAGAGCGGGTTGTTGGTCTTGCCAAAAGCATGTCGGTCGGGCCGGGCATTGAGCGCACTGAAGCCGGGCCCAATATGGGCGCCATGGTCTCGGAAAAACAACGCGATCGTGCCGCCGCTATGTGTGGTGAAGCTGAGCGCGTTGGCGCCGTCACAGCAACAGGCGGGCGGAAAATGAACCAACCGGGTTATTTTCTGGAGCCGACTGTTCTGACTAATGTGACGCCTGACATGGCCGTGGCCAATGAGGAAGTCTTTGGGCCCGTGCTTTCGGTGTTGAAATTCACATCAGATGATGAGGCTGTGTCCATCGCAAACGGCACGCCTTACGGTCTTGTCGGGGGTGTTTTTACGAAGGATATCGACCGGGCCACTCATGCAGCCAAGCGGTTTCGCGCCGGGCAGGTTTTTGTCAATGAGTGGTTTGCGGGCGGTGTTGAAACGCCTTTTGGCGGTTATGGAAAGTCCGGCTACGGACGAGAAAAGGGGCGTGAAGCCCTGTTGAATTATGTGCAGACTAAAAACATCGCAATAAAGCTCCGCTAGCCTTGCAGATATTGTTGCTTATGCCGCCCCGGTAACTTTTTTATGTGTGGCGCGATTATCCTTGCGATTGCCCCCATTGTCGTTCAGCCGCCGTTAATGTGTTCTGCATCAACAAGGCAATCGTCATTGGTCCAACCCCGCCAGGGACCGGTGTGATTGCCCCGGCGATCTTTGATGCTTCGCTGAAGTCAACATCGCCAACAAGTTTTGTTTTGCCTTCACCTTTTTCGGGTGCGTCAACACGGTTGATGCCGACGTCAATGATTGTTGCGCCGGGTTTTATCCAGCCGCCTTTAACCATTTCCGGGCGTCCAACCGCCGCGACAACAATATCTGCGCCGCGCACAACATCTTCGAGATCCTTTGTGCGGCTATGAGCGATAGTGACAGTGCAGTTCTCCGCCAACAGCAATTGGGCAACCGGTTTACCGACGATATTTGACCGGCCAATGATGACAGCATTCTGGCCAGATAGATTATCCCCTAAGGCGGACTTAGCGAGAATGATTGATCCTGCGGGGGTGCACGGGATCAGGGCGCGATCAAAGTTGCCAGCGCCCAGCCGCCCGACATTAATGGGGTGAAATCCGTCTACGTCCTTTTCCGGCGCAATCAAATCAATGATCTTGGCTTCATCTATATGGCCGGGCAGGGGAAGTTGCACAAGAATGCCGTTGACACTGGGGTCAGTGTTCAATGTTTCAATAATGGAAACGAGTTCATCTTCCGGTGTGTCAGCCGGCAGTGTTTTCTGAATGGATGTAAAGCCAACCTTTTCTGCTGTCTTGCCTTTGTTGCGTACATAGACAGCGCTCGCCGGGTCGTCGCCGACCAACACCACGGCGAGGCAGGGCGCTGCGCCGGATTTGGCCACAAAATCTTTTGTGCGTTCGGCAAGCTTGTCAGTTAAATCAGAGGCGATTGCTTTGCCGTCGATGATCTTCGCTTCGCTCATTGGGCTTTCTTCCCTTCTTAATTTGGTGATGCAGCGCGCTAACTCATGTTTGTTACCGGCTTAATACGACTATTGATGCTGGCTGACTAGTTAGTCAAAAATAGCAAATACAATCGCCGATGTGACTGAAGACAGGCATCGGGGAGGCCATGGGATTGAATTCGATGGCGCCAAGTTCTTGGCCGCATGGAAGGGCTGCGCCATGGGTTTCACAAATGAGACGCCGCAAACTATCGTGACGGGCTGCAGTATGCTAAATGCTAGCAAAGCCAAAGACATACGCAACAATGTACTAGGTAAAATTGATTGGTTTTTGAGCCCCTTGTGGGTATTTACTTGGTGCTAGTTATGAGATGATAAGCGATGACTGCGTTAATCAACAATTTGCATCATGAGGGCGCGCGAGAGGTTTGCCGCGCCCATAATGACCGGCCTGATGCGCTGCTCGAAATTCTCCATGAGACGCAAAAGGCTGATGGCCATTTGAGTGATGAAGCGCTGGTGACGATCGCTGATGCACTTAATATTTCTCGTGCGGACATTCATGGGGTCGTGAGTTTTTATCATGACTATCGGCGCGAAGAGCCAGCACAACATCAGATCCAGCTTTGCCGGGCGGAAGCCTGTCAGGCGGTTGGGTCAGAAGCGCTTGCCGCCCATGCAGAAAAAAAGCTGGATGTTGCGACGGGTGAGAAGACCGCGGATAACAAAATTGGTCTTTCCGCAGTATACTGTCTGGGTAACTGCGCGCTCGGGCCTGCTGCTATGATTGATGGCAAGCTCATTGGCCGGATGACGCCGGAGCGCCTTGATGTACTAATCGCCAAACTTATGGGAGCCCCTTCATAAATGGCGGACGCGATTAAAATATTTGTTCCTTGTGATGCGGCTGCACTTTCGGTTGGCGCCGACGAGGTTGCCGATGCAATTTTTCAGGAAGCGCAAAGCCGTAATATTGAGATTGACATTGTACGCAATGGTTCGCGCGGCATGCTCTGGCTGGAGCCTTTGGTGGAGGTGCAAACATCAAAAGGGCGCGTTGCCTATGGGCCTGTTGCCCCAGGTGATGTGGCGGAACTTTTCGAGGCCAAATTTCATGAAGGTGGTAAGCATACGCTTGGTTATGGGCTGACGGAGCAAATTCCCTATTTCGCAAAACAGGAACGACTGACTTTCGCCCGTTGCGGCGTCATCGATCCGCTCGATCTCAAAGCTTACGAAGCCCATGGCGGGCTCAAAGGATTGGGTAACGCACTCAAGATGAACCGGGCGGATATTGTCGCGCAAGTGACGGAGTCAGGATTACGAGGGCGCGGCGGCGCCGGTTTTCCGACGGGGATCAAATGGAAGACAGCGGCGGAACAAAACGCCGACCAAAAATATATCTGCTGCAATGCTGACGAAGGCGACAGCGGCACCTTTGCGGATCGCATGCTGATGGAGGGCGATCCTTTTTGTCTCATTGAGGGTATGGTTATCGCCGCTCTCGCGGTTGGCGCTTCCGAAGGCTACATTTATCTGCGGTCGGAATATCCGCATGCGGCGTCGACATTACGCAAGGCGATTGCGCTTTGGGAAGAGGCGGGCCTGTCGGGCAGGAACGAGGACGGGTCGCCGCGCTTTAACTTGCACCTTCGCATGGGCGCCGGGGCTTATATTTGCGGCGAAGAATCCTCCATGCTCGAAAGTCTTGAGGGCAAGCGTGGGCAGGTGAAAGTAAAGCCGCCGATCCCCGCGATCAGTGGTTTGTTCGGCAAGCCAACCATCGTCAATAATGTCCTGACCCTTGCCGCCGTCACAGATATTCTCACCAAGGGCGCCGCCCATTACAAAAATTTCGGCATGGGCCGATCGCGCGGGACGCAAGCCTTTCAATTGGCTGGCGATATTGCGCGCGGTGGGTTGGTTGAGAAAGCCTTTGGCGTCACACTTGACGAACTGGTCAACGGCTTTGGCGGCGGTACGCATACGGGCAAGTCAATCCGCACCGTGCAAGCAGGCGGGCCTTTGGGCGCCTATATTCCCGTTAGCGGTTTTGATGTGGCGATGGATTATGAAACGCTGGCGCAATCAGGGGCCATGCTCGGCCATGGCGGTATTGTCGTATTCAACGATAGTGTCGATATGGCGAGACAGGCGCGTTTTGCGATGGAGTTTTGCGAAATCGAATCCTGCGGGAAATGTACGCCTTGCCGGATTGGCGCGACGCGCGGCAAAGAAACACTTGATAAAATTATCGCGGGCGAAGATCGCGTCGATAATTTACAGATCCTCGATGATTTATGCGATCTGATGACCGACGCATCCCTTTGCGCCATGGGCGGCTTGACCCCCATGCCGGTGCAAAGCGCCGTAAAGCATTTTCCAGAAGATTTTTGGCGGGCAAAAGGCGTAAGTTGAGTTCGTCAGTAAGGAAGTGACATGGGCATTTTAGTTGAAAAAGATTTTGGCACGCCAGCGGTAAAATCTGACACGATGGTGACCGCTGAAATTGACGGTCATGAAATTACTGTACCCGCAGGAACTTCGGTGATGCGCGCAGCGGTCGAAGCCGGGCTTTCAATCCCCAAACTTTGCGCGACTGATTCCCTGAAAGCTTTCGGTTCATGCCGGCTTTGCATTGTCGAGATCGATGGGCGCAAGGGGACGCCAGCCTCCTGCACGTCGCTGGTTGAAGACGGCATGAAAATCAGTACTCAGACAGAAAAGCTTGCGAAGCTGCGCCGTGGGGTGATGGAGCTTTATATTTCCGACCACCCGCTTGATTGTTTGACCTGTTCAGACAATGGCGATTGTGAGTTGCAGGATATGGCTGGCGCGGTTGGTCTGCGCGAGGTGCGCTATGGGTATGACGGCGAGAATCATACAGTCGCAGAAAAAGACGAGAGCAATCCATATTTCACCTATGACCCATCAAAGTGCATTGTTTGCTCGCGTTGCGTGCGTGCTTGTGACGAAGTGCAAGGCACACTCGCGCTGACGATTGAGGGGCGGGGATTTGACAGCCGTGTCGCCGCTTCTATGGGTGAGGATTTTTTCGATTCTGAATGTGTGTCCTGCGGCGCTTGCGTTCAGGCTTGTCCGACCGCGACGCTTCAGGAAAAATCGGTCATCGATCATGGCGTGCCTGATCGCACCGTTTTAACCACGTGCGCCTATTGCGGCGTGGGATGTTCGTTCAAAGCAGAGTTGAAAGGTGATCAGGTCATTCGGATGGTCCCCTTCAAGGATGGCAAAGCCAACCACGGTCACTCCTGTGTGAAAGGGCGGTTTGCCTTTGGTTACGCAACTCATAAGGAGCGCATCACCAAGCCGATGATCCGCGAAAAAATCACCGACCCTTGGCGGGAAGTGAGTTGGGAAGAAGCGATTGGCTTTGCCGCTGAGCGGATCAAGAAGGCGCAAGCCGATTATGGCGTTAAAGCTGTCGGCGGGATTACCTCATCGCGCTGCACATCAGAAGAAGTTTGGCTGGTTCAAAAATTGGTGCGCGCGGCCTTCGGGAATAACAATGTCGATACTTGCGCGCGGGTTTGTCACTCGCCAACGGGCTATGGGCTCAACCAGACTTACGGGACCTCCGCTGGGACGCAGGATTTTGACAGCGTTATGGAGGCCGATACGATTATCGTGATTGGCGCTAACCCGACCGACGCGCATCCGGTCTTTGCTTCACAAATGAAACGCCGTCTGCGCGAAGGCGCAAAGCTGATCGTTGCCGACCCGCGTGCGATTGACCTTGTGCGCTCGCCCCATATTGAGGCGGCGTTTCATCTGCCGTTATTGCCGGGCACCAATGTGGCGCTGATCAATGCGTTCTCTCATGTAGCGGTGACCGAAGGGTTGATTGACGAGGCGTTTATTCAAGACCGTAGCGACCTTGAAACATTCAACGAATGGAAGACGTTCATTGCCGATCCGGTTAATGCGCCGGAAAATGTCGCAAAAATTACGGGCGTGCCGGCGGAAGAAATTCGCGCCGCCGCCCGGCTTTATGCGACCAGCAAAAACTCGGCGATCTATTATGGGCTCGGCGTCACCGAACACAGTCAGGGCTCAACCATGGTCATGGGGATGGCGAACCTTGCCATGGCGACGGGCAATATTGGTCGGCGCGGCGTTGGCGTGAACCCGCTGCGCGGTCAGAATAATGTTCAGGGCTCGTGCGATATGGGTTCGTTTCCGCACGAATTGCCCGGGTACCGCCCGGTAAGCGACGATGCTGTACGCGCAACATTTGAAGAGGCCTGGGGTGTTACCCTTGATGGCGTGCCTGGCTATCGTATTCCGAACATGTTCGATGAGGCGTGCGCTGGAGCCTATAAGGGCATGTATATCCAAGGCGAAGACGTCGCCCAGTCTGACCCAAACACACATCATGTAGAAGCGGCGCTCAAAGCGCTTGATATTTTAATTGTGCAGGATTTGTTCTTGAATGAGACCGCGCGCTTCGCCCATGTGTTTTTGCCGGGTACTTCATTCCTTGAAAAAGACGGAACCTTTATCAATGCCGAGCGACGCATAAACCGCGTTCGTCCGGTGATGAAGTCACAAGTCGGCAAAGAAGAATGGGAAATCACCCAGGACCTCGCCCGTGCGCTTGGTTTTGAGATGGGTCACCAGTCTGCCTCAGACATCATGGATGAAATCGCGGCGCTGACGCCGACCTTCAAAAACGTCTCTTTCAAAATGCTCGATGAAAGTGGCAGTGTTCAATGGCCCTGTAATGATGCGGCGCCGGATGGAACGCCGATTATGCATGTCGACGGGTTCGTGCGCGGCAAGGGCGCCTTTAAAGTCACCGAATATGTGCCGACGGAAGAAAAGACCAACCGTAAATTCCCGTTGATCCTCACCACGGGACGCATCTTGAGCCAGTATAATGTCGGCGCTCAGACCCGCCGCACAAACAATGTCGATTGGTGGGAAGAAGATGTTCTGGAAATCCATCCATCGGACGCTGAAATGCGTGGTATTCGCGAAGGGCAATGGGTGTCGATCCGCTCGCGCAAGGGCGAGACATCCGTGCGCGCGCAAATTTCTGAACGCATGCAGCCGGGCGTCGTCTATACAACATTCCATCACCCGGAGACTGGCGCCAATATCGTGACCACCGAACTATCTGACTGGGCGACGGATTGCCCGGAATATAAAGTGACGGCTGTTGAAGTGACGCCCGCCAATCATAAATCTGATTGGCAAAATGCCTATGCTGAAGAAACGCCCGGCTACCGCAAAATCGATAAAGTTCCGGCCGAGTAGCGCACATGTTCCCGGTGAACGTCATTGGCGCGCTGCCCCCTGTCGATCGTGAAATCAACGTCGGTTCCGTTGATGGATCTTCGAATACCTGGCGCGCGCCGGAAGAGGCGCCCGTTGCCTTTGTTTACAATCGTCGCAACTACGCGGTGATGTTAGCGACGCCGCAAGACATTGCGGATTATGTCGTCGGTTTTTCGTTGACCGAGCGCATCATCGAACAGTCAGACGATATTTTGTCCCTCGATATCATAAACAGTGATCGCGGCGTCGATTTGCGAGTACAACTCACACAAGAGCGCCTGGAATGGTTTGAGCTACGCCAAAGACGGCGCAATCTGCCGGGCAATGCGGGCTGTGGTGTGTGTGGGCTTGAAAATGCTGATGAATTTTTCATTGCCTTGCCAAAGGTGAGCGATGTTAAAGCCTCGCTTGATCCCAAAGTGATTGAAAAGGCATTTTTACACTTGTCGGCGCAACAGCCGATCAATCAACGGACGCGAAGTGTGCATGCAGCGGCCTGGGTTGGGTTTGACGGGGCCATCAAGCAGTTGCGGGAAGATGTTGGCCGCCACAATGCTCTCGATAAATTACTCGGGGCGCTGATGCTGGCGCAAACAGACCCAAAAACAGGTTTTGTGTTGTTAACTAGCCGTTGTTCTTATGAGCTGGTTGAGAAAGCAGCCCGCTATGGCGTCACAGCGATGGCGTCGCTTTCCGGCCCTACAAATTTTGCCTTGCGTAAAGCTGTGGAAGCCAATATGGCGCTTTATACACGTAGCCCAACGGGTGTTGTTGAAATTTTAGACTAGCCCAAGGGCTATTAAGACAGGCGCGATCATGCGCAGGATGCTCATTTCATTGGCGGCCTTGCTGATTTCAGCGGGCATTTTGCTAGCGGGCGGCGGCCTTCAGGGAACGCTTGTCTCGATACGCGCCAATATGGAAGGCTTTTCGCTTTTTACGATCGGCGTTTTGTCTTCAGGATATTACGCCGGCTTCATAGCAGGTTGCCTTGCAACACCTGGCATGGTGGCCAGAGCAGGGCACATTCGCGCTTTTGCCGCGCTCTCCGCCATGGCCGCTGCAGCGGCGTTGACCTATGCGCTGTCGGTTGAGATTACCCTATGGGTTTCTTTGCGCATTCTGACGGGCTTTTGTTTTGCCGGCCTCTACATGATCATTGAAAGCTGGATCAATGAAAAGTCCAGCAATGAAAACCGTGGCCAGGTTCTTTCTGTCTATCGCATCGTTGATCTGACGGCGATGACGATAGGTCAGTTCTTGTTGACAGCGGCTGATCCTAAAAGCTTTGTTTTGTTTTCGCTCGTTGCCGTCTTAATTTGCGTGTCGATAGTGCCTGTTGCAATGACCAAGGCGATAGCACCCGAACCTCTCGCTCAGGCAAAACTAAACTTGCCCAAATTATTGCGTGTATCGCCTTTTGCGGTGGCGGGCGCCTTGGCGGTTGGACTTTCCAATGGCGCTTTTTGGGCCATTGGCCCGGTTTATGTAATTGAACTTGGTTTTGGCACCGGCATGGTTGCAACTTTTATGAGTGTCGCCATTATTGTCGGCGCGTTAGCGCAATGGCCGATTGGGTATCTCTCCGATCTGATTGATCGCCGGAAAGTGTTGATCATTACCGCGCTGGCGGCATGCGCAAGCGGGCTATTTTTAAGTAGCGTTGACGCTTCTACAACTTGGATGGTGCTTGCAGGAGGCGGTCTTTATGGCGCTTTTGCCATGTCGATTTTTGGACTCAGTGCAGCGCACGCCAACGACCATGCTGAGTCCAATGAATTTGTTATTGTCACCGCTGGTCTTTTGTTAATTTACGGTATGGGATCTGTTGTGGGTCCAATTTTAGCGCCATTGGCGATGAATGTTGCTGGCGCGCAATCACTGTTCTTGTATACGGCGGTCATCCATTCAACTTTATTTGGATTTGGCGTGATCCGACTGTTTGTGCGTCGGTCGCTGCCAGCCGACCAGCAAGAAGATTATGTGTTAATGCCAAAAACCACACCAGGTGCGATAGAGCTTGATCCTCGCAATAATGATGATTATCAGTAAACGGACATTAAAGCGTCCAAGTAAGTAACGACAACTGAAAATCCTGAAATTTTTATGTAGTTTCAATGTTTTTTGCAGCGCCAGTCTACTTCGAGGGATGATCGTCCGTCCGATTATTTTATTGCGTTGCAGCATGGTTTGGACGCCAAGTCGAAAAGGACATGCCGATAAAAACAAGTCTGAACTGAATCTTATTCACCGTGCGCGAGCAATTTTACGCATTTACCATCCGTGAATTCCCCTTATCTAATTGCAGTCATAGGATTCGACGATAGTGTCTAAAATCTCTGATGGTCGGAGAATTTGGATAACGAGTAGCGTATCAGAAATAACGCGGATCGCATAAATTTGCGATATTGAAAACTCAAACAAGGGACGGCGGGGTCCGCCGAAAAACGCATTATGAGCAATCAGGATTTACCGCCACCAGGCGCACCGGATATTGAAATCGCCCGTGCGGCCAGTATGGACCCGATCCTGCCGTTGGCGGAGGAACGTCTTGGTGTTCCGGCGGATGCGCTTGTTCCTTATGGCCATCACAAGGCGAAAGTCTCGCTCGATTATATTGCGTCTATTGCTGACCGCCCGAAAGGTAAGCTCGTTCTGGTAACCGCGATAACGCCGACGCCTGCAGGTGAGGGAAAGACGACCACATCGGTGGGGCTTAATGACGGGCTCAATAAAATTGGCGTGAAGTCCATGGTTTGTCTGCGAGAACCATCACTTGGGCCCTGTTTCGGAATGAAGGGCGGCGCTGCCGGCGGTGGGCGTGCGCAAGTTATTCCGATGGAAGATATCAATCTCCATTTCAATGGCGACTTTCACGCTATAACATCAGCACACAGTCTTTTGGCGGCGTTGATCGACAATCATTTGCAGTGGGGCAACAAAGAAAATATTGACCCGCGTCGGATCGTCTGGCGCCGCGTGGTTGATATGAACGACCGCGCCTTGCGTAACATTACCGTCGGTCTTGGCGGTGTTCCCCATGGAGTGCCGCGTGAAACCGGGTTTGATATTACGGTCGCATCCGAGATTATGGCGATCCTTTGCCTTGCCAACGATCTTACTGATCTGCAAAAGCGTCTTGGCGATATCATCGTTGCCCGGCGCTACGACAAAACACCGGTCACCGCGCGAGAGATTGGCGCCGATGGGGCTATGGCGGTTCTTTTAAAGGACGCGCTGCAGCCAAATCTTGTGCAGTCGATTGAGCATAACCCGGCCTTCATTCATGGCGGACCGTTCGCTAATATCGCTCATGGGTGTAATTCGGTGATGGCGACGAAGACTGCTCTATCGCTTGCCGATGTGGTGGTGACAGAGGCTGGTTTTGGCGCAGATCTGGGCGCTGAAAAATTTCTCGATATTAAATGCCGTCATTCAGGCTTACGACCCGACGCGGTGGTGCTCGTGGCGACAATTCGTGCGCTAAAAATGCAAGGTGGTGTCGCGAAGAATGACCTTGGCAAGCCTGATCCGGCGGCGGTTGAGCGTGGTTCGGTGAATATCCTGCGCCATATTGAAAACTTGAAAAAATTCGGCGTAACGCCAGTCGTGGCGATCAATCATTTCGTCAAAGACAGCGACGAGGAAGTTGCTGTTGTTCAGCGCCTTTGCAAGGAAAATGACGTTCGCGTCGCTCTGGCCAAACATTGGGCTGAGGGCGGAGACGGCGCGACGGATCTCGCGCAGGAAGTAAAAGACCAGCTCGATGCAGGTTCGCCTGATGTCAATCTACTCTACCCTGATGATATGCCTTTGAAAGAAAAAATCGAGACGGTTGCGAAAGAAATCTATCGCGCCGACGGCGTTTCGGTCACGTCTGCAGCAGCGCGCAACTTAAAAGAGTTCGAAGCATTGGGTTTTGGGCATTTGCCGGTCTGTATCGCGAAAACGCAATATAGCTTTTCAACCAATCCCGCCTTAATTGGCGCGCCTACCGGCCATACGCTGGAAGTGCGCGAGGCGCGGCTTTCTGCTGGCGCCGGTTTCGTGGTGGCGGTCTGCGGCGATATCATGACCATGCCGGGTTTGCCGAGTAAACCGGCGGCGCTTGAAATTGGCCTTGATGATAATGGCGAGATTGTCGGGCTGGCGTAACGCCAGTCTCGTATCTGCACTAAGGAAGTTTCAGCAACAGCTCTTTTTGACGCTTGTTTATCGCCCTGTGCCTGGGGCCGCAGATTGTTAGAAAAATTCACGCGGCGCCAGTGCGCATGCAAATTATCTGGAGGCGACCCTTTCCGTAAAAGGCTATCCTTCGATAACGACACCCGGCGTTCTTGATAATCTCTTGCGCATCCCAAGTGAGTGGGTCGTCACCGAGAGTTTCTTTTTTGTCGATAGGCAGATCGCACAGGAAAAATTGATCTGGCCTTGGGGCGTTTGCGTTCTGCTGATGATGATACGGTCATCTTGCGGCGTGGCTTGATGGAAGCAAAGGACGCCGCCGCCGCTGGTGTGGTGGGCTTTGGCGGTCAAGATGATGTTTTGCGCCAAAGGCGCGCCGACAGGGTTCAACCCGCTGGCCATGAAAGATACGCCGGGCAACCGCGCCTTTATCAGGGCGTAGGTTTTGGACGAGGCGTCAACGTCAAGAGATCAGCCTCCTTGCGCATGGGCTTTAAGGGCGACCACGTCATAATACGCGCCAGATATTTTATCGGCACAATTCTGTTCTTCTGTCGTTTTCGACGTTCGCTCATCAAACTTGGCAGGGCTTTGTGCGCATCAACCATTGCCTTTAGATAAGCGCGGGCATTTCCCGCCACCGTCAGTCGGGCGAACAGATAAAGATTAGTGAGAAAATGAAATGGCAAGGTTGGCAGCAACAATACTAACGGCATATTCAAATAATGCGTCCATATTCTGTTACGGTGTCCATGATAAACGGTAAAAGGACTTGCTGCGCCGGAAATACCTGAACCTTCGTGAAGGACTTTGGCGGATTTAATCTGCATGGCCCGCTTACCTGACAGTTGTAAGCGAAAGCCAAGGTCAACATCTTCAAAGTAGCAAAAAAACTTTTCTTCAAAACCGCCTAATGATAAGAAAGTCGACCGCCGATAGATTGCGGCGGCGGCGCATGGTGCAAAACACTCGCCTGTTTCAGGCGCGCTTTGTGTTGGCCAACCATAATGCCCACGGTAGGCAAGCCCGAATGGATGATACGCATCCCCCGCGCCATCCAAGATTTCGGGATTGTCGGCTTGCAGTTGTAGTGACCCAAAGGCGTCTACATCAGGATAATCTGTAATTGCCGTGGCAAGTTCTTTTAACCAGTCCGGGTCGGCGTAAGCGTCCGGGTTTAAGAGGGCGATAAACTCACCCTTGGCTTTTTTAGCGGCGAGATTGTTGGCGGCGGCGAACCCTAAATTTTCTCCGGCTTCAATCACGACAATATTTGGCCTGTTCAAGGCGGTCTCTAACGAGTTATCCGTGGAGGCATTATCAACCACAATAATTTCTAATGGCTGTAGGGTTTGAGCGTTGAGGCAACGGATGCACTTCTCCAGCCGGTCGCCAGCGTTATAATTGACAATGATGATGGAAATTTCTGTGGTCACAGCTTAAATGCTTTTCAAAGTCTGGGGGACGGCGTCTTAAAGGATTGCTCTCGGAAGGGCTGAAAACTCCAGAGTTAACGGCGTCTTTAGACCGGGTTAAGTGAGTGTTTCCATAATTACAACCGGGAAGCCGATTTTGCGAAATTAACGAAGGAATATATCGGCAGTGTTAGGGTGAATATAGCCAGGAGCCAAGGGCGTATTCGCTTGACCGATAGTGACAATATACCCATTGTCGACAGCGATTTTCGTTTCTGACGAGAAAAATGAAGACTTCATTACACACACGTATCCGGTCATGGGTTTTCGATGATGCGTTGCCGTTCTGGGCTGAGAATGGTCTCGATCATGAGGCTGGCGGTTATGTGGAATATTTCCATAGCAATAATATGCAGCCCTGTTCTGATCAGAAACGTGTCCGGGTAATCGGTCGACAGATTTATGTGTTTTCTCATGCGGCAATATTAGGCTTTGCGCCCGGCGTTGAGATTGCTCGCCATGGACTTCAGTTCTTGAAAGAGCATGCATGGATGGAGCAGGAAAAAGCCTGGGCGCGTTTCCTCAACCGCGATGGGTCCATTCTTGATGGTACGCCGGATTTATACGATCAGGCTTTTATTCTTTTTGGTCTTGCCTGGTATTATCGCGCAAGCGGAGATGAAGAGGCGTTGCGTCTCATAGAAAAGACGCTTGATACAATAGAGGCGTCTTTCAGAGCGCCAAAGGCAGGGTTTTTCCACCAACTTCCTCCCGACGGACATTGGCAACAAAACCCGCACATGCATCTATTGGAAGCGTTGCTCGCCCTTTATGATGCAAAGCCTGACGATCGCTATGCTTCTATGGCGTTGGAAATAATCGAGCTCTTTCGCACCAAATTTTTTGATCCCCAAACCAAAACTTTGGCGGAGTTTTATGACCAGAATTGGAACCGTGCAACGGGAGAGGCGGGGCGTCTGGTTGAGCCAGGGCATCATTTTGAATGGGCATGGATTCTTGCCACGGCCCAGAAAAAACTGGGTGTTGATGTTGCCAAAGAGGCGCGTGAATTAATTGCTTTTGCTGAACAGTTTGGCGTCGACCAAAAGACCGGCGTCACCTATCAGCAGATTCAAAATGATGGACGCCCGATCGACAAAGGGTCTCGTACATGGCCCAATACGGAGAGGTTAAAAGCGGCAGTCGCTCTGTATGACCTTGACGGCAAAGACCCTATGCCAGTGCTTGAGCAAACATGTGGCGTCTTGTTCGAGCGTTATTTGGCGCGGGATCCGCGCGGCACATGGAACGAAGTTTATGATGCTGAAGGACATCTGACCGCAGAGACTGTGCCTGCATCCACATTTTATCATATCCTTGTAGCATTTACAGAAGTGTTGCGTGTGTTAGATGAGCTTACTGAGGTTTCTGTCAGTAACATCCCGAGTGATCGGTAGCTGGAAAGATGAGTGTGAAAGAGCAGGAAACGATATTGGTCACAGGGGTCGCCGGGTTCATCGGATATCATACCGCTGTGGCGTTGCTCGGTCAGGGTAAGAAAATTATCGGCATCGATAACCTCAACGAGTATTATCCGAGAAGTTTAAAAGAAGCGCGTCTTGCAGAATTAAAGAAACACGATGGGTTTGTATTTTTTGAATCCGACATTGCTGACCATGAATCATTGCTTGGGGCGCGTTGGGTCAGTGAAATTGATTGCATCATTCACCTTGCGGCACAGGCTGGCGTTAGATACTCATTAGAAAATCCATTTGCCTACGCATCATCTAATCTTACAGGCCACTTGGCTATTTTAGAGTTAGCGCGACAGGCGCCGCGCAAGCCAAGGTTCATTTATGCGTCATCAAGCTCAGTTTACGGGGCGAATACAAAAACGCCGTTCTCCGAAACAGATCCGGTTGAGCGCCCGGTTTCTCTTTATGCTGCAACGAAAAGATCAGATGAACTTTTGAGCGAGTCTTACGCGACGCTTTACGGGCTCAATTTGATCGGCCTCAGATTTTTTACGGTTTACGGCCCCTGGGGCCGACCGGATATGGCGTATTGGTCATTTTGCGAAAATATTCTCGATGGCAAGCCCATTCATGTTTTTAATAATGGAAAGCTCGCACGAGATTTTACTTACATTGATGATATCATTGCCGGGATAATTTCGATTGCTACAGCAAGCGCGCCTGAGAGTGCGGGCGCCTCTCATAAGATATACAATATAGGCGGGAACAGGCCTGTAGAGTTGCTCCGGTTTATCGAGATCATTGAAGAAACTTTGGGCATGGAAGCTGAAAAAGTTTATGTCCCAATGCAGCCAGGCGATGTTGTCTCAACCTGCGCTGATATATCCGCAATCAGCCGGGACTATGGATATGCGCCGGCCACGTCGCTGGAAGTTGGCATCCCTCGTTTTGTGAAATGGTTTTTGGATTACAGATCAGGAAAAGCGCCACAAGGGTGATTCTATTTTCGCGCATCCTTGGTGGATTGGCTGTGTAGATTACAGAATGTTTTCACTGATTTCTTTCAGCGCAGCTTGGTCGAGTATCACAAGCTTATTGTCGCGCTTTGTGACGATACTCTCACTCTCCCAACTGCGCAATTGCCGGTTGACGCTTTCGCGCAATAGTCCGGCATAAGCGCCAAGGGTTCCTTGAGATAGCGAGAGATCAATGGTGATTTCCTCATCTTTCTCTATGCCGTTTGATTTTGCCAGGCGTAACAATGTACGGGCCAGTCGCGGCGCGGCGGCGAGAAGGGTCGCGTCTTCAACCATTTCATTTGTCGTGCGCAGGCGCTTACACAAAACTTCGATTACTTTCAGCGCAGTTTTAGGGCTGGCTTCCAGCGTCTGAATAAATGTCGCTCGGGTGAGTTCGAGGACGCGTGATGGTTCCATGGCGATGGCTGTCGCGGTTCGAGGGCCGCCATCGAGTAACGTAATCTCACCAA
>BQJH01000027.1 GCA_021604605.1 Hyphococcus sp. | reverse complement strand
CACCGAGGTGAAAGGCGCCTTCAAGCGGTTTGCGGTCCTGCGTAGCGCGCACAAGATCTTCACTGGAAGCAAGAATTGAGGGCGCACGGCGCGCAACCTCTTCTCCTGATGGCGTCAAAGAAAAATTGCGCGTTGAACGATCAACCAGTTGTTGATCCAATAGCGTTTCCATCTCTTTGATCGCGGAGGAGAGTGTCGATTGAGAGACAAGACAATCTTCCGCCGCCTTGGAGAAAGACTGGCGACGCACCAGCGCCATGAAAAACTGTAACTGTCTCAAAGTCGGTAACGGCGTCACACACACACCTCCTAAGGGTTTGATCTTGGAGCTCAATACGCCATCGATATAATCGATTGAATGCTACAATATAATCTATTTGATTAATTTTCCAAGGGCGCTATTTATGCATTGCGTTCACTTGGAGCGCAGAAATTTTCAATGACCGTTTAAAGGAGAATTCCATGTTAGGTGTCGGCGACAAACTTCCCGACTTTTCGGTGACCGGCGTTAAGCCAGGTTTCAACGCCCATGAAGAAAATGGCGCATCTGCGTTTGAGGAAATTACGCAGGACAGCTTCTCTGGCAAATGGAAAGTTATCTTCTTCTACCCAAAAGACTTTACTTTTGTTTGCCCTACCGAAATTGCTGAATTTGGGCGCCTGGCTAAAGAGTTCGAAGACCGTGACGCGATTGTCATGGGCGGATCGTCCGACAATGAATTTTGCAAACTGGCCTGGCGCCGCGATCACCCGGATCTCGACAAGCACCCGGCCTGGAGCTTCGCTGACACAACCGGCTCTCTTATTGACGGCCTCGGCATCCGGGCGCCAGAAGGCGTCGCTCTTCGCGCGACCTATATTGTTGATCCACACAACGTGATTCAACACGTATATGTCAACAATCTGAATGTCGGCCGTAACCCGCAAGATACATTGCGCGTTATTGACGCCCTTCAGACAGATGAGCTTTGCCCGTGCAACCGCCCCCTTGGCGGCGACACACTATAGACAACGAAAATTATGGGCGCGCGCGGACAGTGAAGCGCCGCCGCGCCCTTTTTGTATTCACCTTTCAAGGAGACCCATCATGAGCCTCGACCCTCTACGCGATCAGATCCCAGATTACGCCAAGGATATCCGCCTTAATCTTGGCTCTCTGGTGAACGAAACGACCTTAACCGACCAGCAGAAATACGGCGCCTTTCTCGCCTCCGCATTGGCCGGACGCAACGCAACGGTCATCAAGGCCATAGAAAGCGAAGTCGCTGAAAAACTCTCGCCAGAAGCAAAAACCGCTGCAAAATCGGCCGCGGCGATCATGGCGATGAACAATATCTATTACCGCGCGACACATCTGATGTCGGCGGAAGACTACCAAACCCTGCCGGCAAAACTTCGGATGAACATCATCGGCAATCCGGGCGTCGACAAGATCGATTTTGAGCTTTGGTCGCTTGCCGTGTCTGCCGTAAATGGCTGCGGCATGTGTCTTGATTCGCACGAAAAGGTTGTTCGCAAGGCCGGCCTTGCCGCCGACCAGGTTCAGGCTGCATTGCGCATCGCCGCTGTGGTTCACGCCGCTGCTGCGGTACTGGACGGCGAGGCGGCGCTTGGGTAAGCGTTGCCTAATGGCGCTTTCGCAACCCGCGCCAAAGGAATACGCCAGTGACCCAGCGCACCCTACTTCATGATGCGGTAGACTTACTCCGCCAAAATAACCGCCGCGACGCCGTCGCGGCCATACGTCAATATATGGCTGAAAATACAGAACCAGGAGAGCGCTGGCAAAGCGTGGCCCGGTTATGTGACCAGATCGGCGAAATCGATTTATCAGTAGAAGCGATGCGACGGTTTGCGGCGGCTGAACCAATTAAGCTATCTAACTGGTTGAAATACTGCAGCGAGCTCGCAAAGGCGGGACGCTATGATGAATGTGTCGCCGAAATCGAAAAACTTCCCAAAGAGAAGCGAGAAAATGACACCGCCGTTCTGCACCTACGTTCAATCCTCGCCACCCAACGTGGCGAGTTTGATGCTGCGGAGCCGCTCATTCGGAAAACTATCGAACAAGCGCCGATGACGGGCCAGAACTGGCTCTCTCTGGCCATGATTAAGAAGTTTAAGCCGGGCGACGAAGACCTCAAGCAAATGGAGCAATTACGCGATCAGTTCCAATCAGGACCGGATGACGCATCAAAAACCAATTTCTATTTTGCTCTTGGCAAAGCCTATCATGACACCAAAGATTATGACCGGGCTTTTGACGCCTATAGCATGGGGGCCGAAATCCGACGGCGGGAAGAAAATTATGATGGACCTGCGCGCGCCGCCTTCACACAAAAATTGATCAGCGGCTACACGCCTGAAAATTTCGCTAACCTGAAACCATCAAATTGCGACAGCACACGCCCTATCTTTGTCACCGGCCTTCCACGGTCCGGCACGACGCTACTTGAGCAAATATTGACCAGTCATTCGGAGGTCTCAGGCGGCGCTGAACTCAACCTCTTCCGGGCAGCCCTGATGCCAACTGGCGACTTTTCCTATGATGGCGCTATCGCATATCAAAGCCGTGAATTCACAGCCGTTGATCCTTGGGGGGATATCGGCCGCGATTATTTGAATCTTCTTAATCAGCGCTTCGGCCCCGAAGGCAGAATTGTCGACAAAACACTCAATCATTCTCGTTTTATGGGCCTGATCCTTCACGCCCTGCCAAAAGCAAAGGTAATCTGGATCCGACGCCACCCCGACGATACAGCAATTTCCGCGTTTCGAAATTTCTTTTCGTCCTCGATCAAATGGGCATGGTCTCTCGAAGACATTGGCAGTTACTTTAAATGCGATGACGCACTCTATCATCACTGGACGGCATTTTTCCCCGACCGCATTCTCAGCGTACCCTATGAGGAATTAGTTGCTGACCCGCATCCGTGGATTTCCAAAATACTGGCGCATGTTGCCTTGCCAGAGGAAGAAGGCGTTTTTGAACCGCACAAACAACAGGAACGCTCTGTCATGACGGCGAGTGTTGCTCAGGTGCGCGAGCCAATCTCGCCTAAACAGGTTGGCGCGGCCAAAGCCTATGAGGCCCATATGGCGTCCTTCAGACAGGCTTATTATGAGTAAATTTATCAGGCGGTGACGAACGACTGATCAAGACCATTGCCACGCTCAATTCGCGAGAATTTGACCCAATAAAAAAGGCGGCCCCGAGGGGCCGCCTTCTTCATTCTTAGTTTGACTATTGCTTAGAATGCAACGTCAAGGCCGAAGCGTACGGAACGCGGCGCCTGATAAGTCAGCGGGTTGCCAAAGTCATTGAGGCGTGGCGTACCGCCGCCAGTTTCACCAAATTCATCAACAATGGCAACGCCATCGAAGTTGAAGATGTTAAAGACATCAGCGCGCAACGTCATGTTCGTGCCTGTTGGCAGTTCCATGTTGTAACGTGCAGAGATGTCAATATTAGCAATCCAGTCGCTTGTTGGACCTGAACCACGCGGCACCAGTTCACTAACACCTGGCGTACCACCGATAACAGCACCGTCGCAATAGTGTGACGCTGCGCCATAGAGGTTTAGAGCAATACCTGGGCCAGTTGGAGACCGGTCAGCAACAGTGCCTGTCGCACCTGGGTGCAAGCCAAAGCAGCTGAACTTGCGTGGCGACGTGACTGAGATGTTCGTACCAAACGTCAACTCAGGTGTTACTGCGTAAGAACCCCAGAGTTTGAAAGCGTGAGTACGATCATTCGGCAACGGACCAAAGGCGCCGTCGAGGAAGCCAGACTTGTCATAGTCCTGGGTGATACCAGCATCTGTCTGACCGAAGTCTGACTGAATGAGGCCTTCCGTGTTACCACGTGAACGCGCCCATGTGTACGAGCCCTGCAATGCCCACACGCCGTCAAACGCGCGGTTAAAGCTGAACTGTACTGAGTGGTAGTTCCGTGACGCTTTTTCGATACCGAGTTGATCAGCGGTGAACAACACAGTGCGAAGTCCAGTTTCACCTGGCAGTGGGTCACGGAATGTGATCAGTGAATCATTGCCTGGGTTCAAGATTGTGTACTGGTGGAAGCCAGTCCAGATCGATGAACAGTCAGTGACTGATTCATCAACGCCATTTGCAGGGTCGTCACAGTAGTTGTTGATGTAGTCATCAACCGCTGCGTCTTCCGCTGTGGTGTTCAGCTTACGGTAGAGATATGTCAGCCCAAGGGTCCACAGATCGCTAACTTGCTGCTCGTAACCGATGACAATCTCGGATTCTTTCGTCGCTTCGAGGTTACCAGAGATTGATGAAGTTGGGTCCTGAACGGAACCATCACCAGTGACCTGACAACCTGAGCCTGAACTACCAGCTGCTAAGCCAAACGGACAGACGCTGTCGTTCCCAAAACCGGTAATTTGTGTATCCAGAACTGGAACGCCATTGGCGCCAATTGCTGAGAACGTCCAGAATTCACGGAAGAAGTATGACACAGAGCCCTGACGGAATGCTGTGTTTGCTGGGACCGGCAGGTAGTAGACGCCATAGTTCGCGAAGAACTTCGAACGGCCGTCGCCAAAGACGTCATAAGAGAAGCCAACCCGTGGGCCGAATTCTTTATTGAAGTCGATGAACTGTGTGCCGTCAGCTGTGAAGTTGTTGAACTGGTCAAGGCGAATGCCGAGATTAACAGTCAAACGATCTGTGACAGACCATTCATCCTGGAAGTAGTAAGCGATGTTCTCGCCTCTGAAGAAACCACCAGTATTGAAGTAGTTCAGTTCAACATAGTCATCACCTGGCATCAGCGGTGATGTACCCCCAACGCGGGTGTCAGAAGCCGTCGCATTGCGGTATGTATAGAGCAAGCTGCCCTGAGGCGTGATAGGGAAGAGGCCGCCGACGGCGCCAGAATCTGGACCATTGCGAACTGTAGCGCGTGTGAATTCGAGGTTCTCTTTGTCGAAGCCCATACGAACATGGTGATCGCCAAACAGTTCAAACAGGATGTCAACGTCAGCACGGATGAACTCGCGTTCTGTTGTCCGTGGCGCCGTAACAGATGTTGTCGTGTTCGGGCTTAGATCTAGCGTTGTGCCCGTACGAACATCTGTTACACGAGAAAGACCGGAGCCTGGCAGTGTTTCGTTACGGTCGTTGTTCTGACCATAAGCGCCTGAAACTGTCAGCCACTCTGTCCAGTTACCAGTATATTTGGCAACCCAGCTTTCGCCGCCCTGGAAGAACAACGTTGTTGCTGTAGCATTACCGAAGCTGTCATCAACATCACGCAATGATGTGTCCGTGTTGTCGTATGGGAAGTTCTCACGGATGGTTTTGCGCTCTGTATCGAAATACGTGAACTCAAAGTGGTGATCATCATGCGGATAGGCGTCAACTTTGATGCCCCAGAATGGGTCAGTTGATGTATCGCGAAGCGCAAAATTCGACGCGTTTCGTGCGTTGATGGCTTTTTGATGATTGAACTCAGCAAGGCCATAAACAAAGAGCTTGTCTTTGATGACCGGGCCGCCAACTTCCAAAATCACGTCAACATTGTTACGCTCATCAGCACGGTTCGCTTGAAGAACCGTATCAGGTGAGTCTGAGCGCAGCGTATCAGGTGACCAGTTCACGTGGAAAGCAGCTTTCCAGTCATTGGTGCCTGATTTGGTAATTGCGTTCACGATACCGCCAGTCGCGCGGCCAAATTCAGCCGGGTAACCAGAAGTTTTAACTTCAACAGATGAGTAGAATTCAAACGGCACAAAAGAACCGCCGAGCGTGTTGTCGAAGTTCGTCAGGTTCAGACCATTGAGGTAGAAAACGTTCTCACCAACTGATGAGCCGCCAATGGCTGAAAGATTCTGACCACCATTGCCAAGTGTCGCAAAAGTCGTGTCGCCAAGAACCGCGCCAGGCGCAAGAAGCGTCACAGCGTTTAGGTTACGAGCGATTGGAACATCTTTGACAAGGTCTTCAACATTGATGTTTACACCAACGGTTGTGTTCGCGAAGTCACGTGTCGCGCCTGTACCTTGAACAACGATTTCATCTGTATTGCTGCTACCGACAGTGAAGACGTAGTCAGTTGATGTACCGGCAATAACCCGAACATTATCGAGGTTTGAAACGCCAGCACTTGATTGAACGTCAATTGTGTAACTGCCCTGCGGTAGCCCTGAAAAGCCAAATGTACCTGAGCCGCTTGACGTCGTTGAGCGAGAGAAACCCTGCGCGTTCGACGTAATGGTTACGGTAGCGCCAGAAACAGGATTGCCGCTAGAGTCAACTACATTACCGGACACACCGCCCGACGTGTAGTCTTGCGCCGCAGCCGGTGACATCACCGCCGTCGACACAAGTGCTGTCGGCGCCAATGCCGCAACAGCAGCACTCATAAACAGCTGTTTACGAACGCCTGCCTTATTTTTTTTGAAAGTCATTAGATGCCCTTCTCTACGTAGATATTAATAAATGTGGCAAAAACACCTGCTTGGCAGATGCGCCCCTCCCAGCAACTCTGTCCGCAAAGCGGCTCGCTGCCTGAAAATGAGACAATTGGTATGAGCCCTCCCTCAGCGGAGAGCGGGGTTACATCTGTAACTGTGTCTGGAAAGCCACAGCAGCTGCAGCGGGGTGTTGCAGGAACGTGGAATTTGGACTTATACTTACATGATTGTCGGAATACGCCTGAAGTGCAAACGGCGCATTCCGACTCAACCAAGTAAGGATAGTCGACAGACCCGGAGGGAAATCCATGCCATCGACGTCCCGACTCTATTGACACCGGAAATGAAGACCCCCTCAGATTTTTTTGAGGATTAATGGTGCGAAGGGGCGGAATTAAAGGGAAAGCCGCACGGTTTTTGCTGTGCAGTAGGCGAGATGGTGATGGCGTCTGGAGACAAAACGATTGATCGTGAAGTTAAGGCGCGCCGTGTTATGGTCGAAAGCGCCATAACTAAGCACGACCGTATGCTTGTTCGATGGTTAGCTCAGAAATTTGGCGACATGGATACTGCCAAAGATATTGCGCAAAACGCATATCTGCGCGTTTGGCGGTATGCTGAGGTCAACAATATAGACAATCCACGCGCCTTAATTTTTAAGACCGCCGCGAATTTGGCGGCCAACGAATTTAGGTCCAGAAGGCGCGCCTTCTTTGTTAAAGTTGCCTCATCAAACGACGATTATGACGCATTGGAGCTTGTTGCGACGGACGCTCCGTCTCCTGAACGGAGTGCGGTGGCAAAACAAGATCTGCAAACCAGTATGCAAGCAATATCGGGGCTGCCAAGACAAATTCGCCGGGCGTTCATTTTAAGTCGGTTCATGGGGAAGAGTTATCAAGAAATTGCGAAGGATTTAGGCGTGTCTGAAAGTAGTGTTGAAAAATACATTATTTCAGCGCTGAAAGTTCTTCGTGAAGCAATCAATCAAGACGGGGCCGCATCAAATGTCATCGACATAACTAAAAAAGTCGCTGCATCGCGGAAAAAATAAGTTCATGAGTAGAGTTACCGGACAAAACAACAATTACATGTCGTGCGACGACGAGGCTGTCTATTGGCAGGCCCGCATTGCATCAGGTGATATGTCGCAAGAAGAGAATTTTCTCTTTGAACGTTGGCTGGAGGCCGCAGAGCAAAATAAGATTGCATTTTCCAAGCTAACAAATGTTTTGTCTTGTGTGGACGAGGCAGCTGAGGAGTTGTTGGCTAAAGAATTTGAAGACGAGTTGCATGACCAAATTCATGACAACAAATTTTCATATAATCAAATTGCAGCTATGGCCGCCACATTATTGATGGTTTGCGCCAGCGTCGTAGCAATAATTTTATTTGACGTGTTGCCATCTCAATCTCGTGTTTATGCAACGGCAACCGGTGAAAGAAATCAATATACTCTAGGTGATGGAAGTCAGATTGAACTCAACACAAGTAGTGTTGTTGAAGTTCAATATAGTCGAACCGAACGTAGTGTTAAACTATCGGATGGACAGGCTGTCTTTGCTGTGGAGAGAGATCGTGATCGACCTTTTGTCGTGTCCACTAAGCATGCTGACATTGTCGTAACTGGCACTGTATTTGATGTGAATACGTTCGGTGAAAAATCCACAGTCAATGTTATTACTGGCGCTGTAACGGTAAAGCCAGCGAAGGGAAGAGAAGTCACTTTATTGGCCGGGGATAGTGTAACGATAAACGCTGCAGGCGAAATGAATACTATCCAAAGCTTTGACCCGTATGCTGCTTTAGCTTGGCGATCTGGAAAGCTAGTGTTTGACGAAGTGCCTTTGAGGGATGTTGTGACTGAGTTAAACCGGTATTTTTCAAAGCCCATTGTCGTTGAAGATGGCGCATTGACGAGCCTTGCGGTGACAGGCGAGTTTGATATCGAAAAGCAGGACGCAGCAGTGCGAGCGCTTTCGTTGATTTTTTCTCTAGAAATAGCCTCAGAACCAGAGCGAGTATTGTTATCGAAAGGCGCTGAGTGATATGGCGCTGCGCTATACGCATATGTTTTCACTCATATTCGGCATGTTATTAATAATGCCGGGTGCGCGCGCAGCCGATTCAAAAGATCAGAGCCTTAACTCGTCAGTTATTGAAACACCGCAATTCCCGATTGAGAATATTTTGGATGACCTCAGACAACGGTTTGGTTTTTCATTCGTATTTGAAAGCCGGTTATTGGATGGGAAGACGATTGTCAGCGTTTCGAATGCAACACGGCCTGAGCGCGCTTTGCGCGCTGAGCTTGCTGAAGTTGATTTAGTATTGCACAAAATTATTGCAAATAATTATGCGATCACTTCAGCTGTTCCTGCGTCATCTCCAATAGCACCGCAACACGCCGTTGTTACTTCTCAAAATTCATCAGCGATCTTCAAAGACGTTATTGTAGTGACTGCGGCTGCTTCAAACAAGCTGGGGATGATTGGGACGAGTAATATATTTGAACTGGATGAAGAACATCTTGCTTATTTTAATGGCGCCTCGCTGAGTGAAACAATCCAGCAATTACCACAAACTGTTGCATCCTTTACGCCTGAAAACAGTTCTATATATGGGCCGTCGGCTGGCTTGAGCTTTGTTGATTTGAGAGGCTTGGAAGCGACGCATACTCTCGTAATGCTAAATGGGCGCCGTGTAACGCCAATGCTCGGTGGAAACGAAGAGATTATTGGTGTTGATCTAACGCGTTTTTCTGCCTCTCACCTTGAGCGTGTTGAAATTAACGCAACGCCTGCAGGGGCTCGCTACGGATCGAATGCGGTTGCTGGTGCTGTGAATTTCGTAACCCGGTCAAATATCAACGGCCTGGAGATGGGCATTAAATCCGGCATTACGGAACGTGGAGATGGTGAAGAAGTATCCATTCACGCATTAGCCGGCCGTGACTTTAAGAATGGTGAGGCTAACATTTCTGGGGGGATTGATTTTACTTTCAGTGAAGGTCTGGTTGGTGCAGATCGCCCACAAACTGCTGTACCATATGGGTTTGGTCGAACCGGCGTAGACACATTTGAATTTTTGCCAGGATTTGGCGGCAGTGTAATAACCGATGTCGGTACTATCTCTGGCGCAATCTTACCGGATGGTAGTCTAGCCAAATTTGAGTTTGACGGACTTTTTATTCCAACCTCGAATGGTGGTGTAGTCCCGTTTAGTGGGCAACTGGGTCAGCGGTACAACACGCTCGCGGAATTTTCGACGATTCCCGACATCAATCGTTTTAATGGGTTTGTATCGCTTTCGGCTGAAATTACACCACAGTGGAAGCTCATAGGGGAGGCGCATGGAGGCGTTAGCTTTTCCTACACAAAACTTTCTCCATCGATAGGCTCACGTTTCGAAGGTTCAAGTTTAAAGACGGGAAATGCCGCTGTTATTCCGATAGATAATCCGACAATACCCGCACCCTTAGCTCAGTTTGTACGTGATAAGTTTGGTAATGATATCCAATCAATTGTGTTTGATCACAGATATAGGGAAGTTGGATTGCGCCGTGATAAAGTCAATCGACAGTACCTTGATATAATCATGGGGCTCGAGTTCGATGATGGCGATAAGAACGTATTGAGCTTTGAGTATAGTTATGGAAAAACCCGGACTAAATGGAGCCAGGGTAACCGTATCAACGGAGATGCATTGCAATTGGCTCTTGATGTCGATGCATGTTCGTTAACACCTGACTGTGCGCCCGTAGATTTTTTCTCTCCTGAGGGGATTTCGGTTGCTGCGCAAGAGTACATAACATTGGCGCCAATTATAACAAAAGTTGGTTTGCAAGAGCACACTCTCGCCGCAAAAGGGAAAACAGAATTAGATCATATTTTTAGTGATCCAATTATTGTGAATGGCGAATTGGCAATACGCCGGTCGGGTATCAACACGCAGCTTCTCTCAGAAAACCTCCCTAGCGTCATAGGAGGATGGATTCATAACGATATAAGTCGATCATTGATTACGGTTGATGGGGCTTTGGGGTTTGATTTTCCATTATTACGGAATAGCCTTATTGGGGATTTTGATTTCACTTCACATTTTAGGTGGACAAAGCCATCTGAGGCTACCCTCGTTACGAATTCAGAATTCGCTATAGAATGGGGCATGGTTCCCGGTATTCATTTTTCTTCAACTTATCACTTTGGAGAAAGGTCGCCCAATATAACAGAGTTATTGGGAGGCAGTTTTCCTTACTCTACTAGCATAGATGACCCTTGTGGAGTGGTGGATGGGGTTGATGATAATATTGCTGTAAATTGCATGAGTGAAACCCGGCTTGGAGTGAGTGCAGGTTTTGAACAAGGCAGTGGACTCACTAAAATAGAGTATTCCGGGAACCCGTTTTTGACCCCTGAAAAAATTCATTCGAAAACATTTGGCATTCGTGTCTCGCCAACAGACCTAATTCCGTCGATACCAGGCGCTATGCAGTTGTCGGCAACATGGCTTTCGTATGAAATTGAAGATTATATTTTGTATTCAGATGACACCGTTAGGCGTTGTTATGCCAGTCTTGCTCTTTCGAGCCCATTTTGTGGAGACAACCCTTTAACAGGAGAACCAATAATTACACGTGATCCGTTGAGCGAACAGCTCACCAAAACGAATATATTTTCTGTGAATGATGGGGATTTATCATGGCGTGGACTGGATGCAGAGTTCCGTTATTCGTTGTCACCAAATGAGTTGAGTTTTTTGGACGAGATTTGGTTTTCAGGGGCTTACACTTATACAGATCGTGTTGAATACACTGACCTATCAGGGGATACGTCGCGGTATGATGGGTTAGTGAATTATGCAAAACACCAAACGACTTTATCCAGCGGTATTGAGTTGGGGCGCTTTGGATTGGCGCTGCAGGCAAGACACCGCAGTCAGACAACAACCAGGCTGGACGGCCCGCCTGAGGCTACTATTCCAGCAACAGTGTATTTTGATGCCAGTATCCGGATGGAACTATCCAATGACGCATTTTTGCAGCTCGGCATTGAAAACCTGACGGACCAAAAGGCCCCAATTGTTGCTTTTTCAGGAACGAATACACATGCAAATTTTTATGACTTGAGAGGTCGACGATATTCTTTGTCGGCACGTGTGAGATTCTAGATTTTCATGGGATTAGTTTAGATCGCAGGATACTCTACGATCTACTTGAACGCTTAGGCTATTTTTCCAACCGGACACCACTTTGCTCAGAAGTTATGCAGAAATAACTGCACCCTAGTCCAAGACGGCGTTTACGCGTCGCATTCAGGGTGTGTTCTGACGCAATTTCGACCAGCGTCCTTTGCAGCATATAGCGCGCTATCAGCTTGCTGAAAAATATCCTCGGCAGTTGTTTTTTCATCCAGCATTGCAATACCAAAAGACATAGTAATACGGCCTAACTCGCTATTGGTCGCTTTGTTGACGAGTTTTCTTTTGCTGACAGCCACACGAATATTATCGGTTAGCCGCACAGCATCTTCCAGCGTTGTATTTGGAAGGGCGATAGAAAATTCTTCACCGCCATAACGAGCAATCAAGTCCTGCCCTTTAACATTCTCCCGCAATGTGCCTGCAACTAGTTTTAGAACCTGGTCACCAATATGGTGGCCCCATGTGTCGTTGAAGTTCTTAAAGTGGTCAATATCTGCAACCACCAGACACAATGGCTCGTTACTAATACGCGCACTATCCAAGAGTTGGTCAAACGCGTTATCGAAATAGCGCCGATTATGCAGCTTGGTCAGGAAGTCTGTGTTCGCATCTGTGGCGATCATTTCCACAGCTTCCTGAAGCGAGGAAATCTTCGTTGATGCAAGGGACAAATTCTGTTCCAGCTCAGCATTTCTTTCGATTGCTTTTTGTGCTGTCTGCAGCAGTGTGCCTAAGAGAACTTTGGGGTCTTGCTCATCAATGTTGCCAGCTTCCATCTGCACAGAAGCGTCATCAAGATCCTTATGAAACTCTTTTGCTGAATCATCGAAATTCTCGATGAGATGTTTCATATTTTTTGTCTGGAGCAACAATTGCGCCGTGTAGTCATCTATGTTGGATTCTGTTTTGCCGTTCTCAAAATACTTTCCATGAATGTTCTTCAAGAACATTTCATCGATCGATGCGCCAGCGGAATCAATTTCAGAAGAAAGGTCATCGTTCTTACGCTCAAGGTGTGAGAACCAGACTTCGTAATACGGCGGAACTGGTGGAATAGACATATCGCCGAGTTCTTGAAGCGTATGCTGTCCAATAGTTTGTGGATCTTCTGATGATCTTAGTGCTTGACCCATGCTGGGCTCCCCGTCCAGAATTCAACAATGACGAACGTTATTGATCTCACGCATTGTTTGATTATCAGTTAACCTTCACGGGCGCTCAAACGCGCATATTCTCGCTCAATAAAAAGAATGCTGGTTACGCCGTAAAGTTCTACTAGCCCATTGAAAACATGTGATAAAAGCGACTGTCAAAATTTCAAACTCTCTCAAATAGAACAACTGATAATATTTTATCTGAGGAAGGATTAGTTGCGTGGAGGTGATTTCTTCATAAAGAAAAATAAAAGATTAATCTCTGCGCGGTGGATAATTTTTCTACAGGTCAGTTTTTTGACGTTTTGGGATCACGCCACTTGAATGCGTAAATTATGAACAAATTCTCGTTGTTTCTCTTCGATCGCCAGATGCTCCTTGCGGGCTTCTTCTCGTGCTTTCAGGCTCAAACTTTCTATCACCAGTTCTTTTTGTAAGGCTTTTTCCAGCTTTTGCCGTCGAGAAAGCACCGCAGGGTCAAGGGTCGAGGCTATTACTTCTTTTTTGTTAGCCCGGTCCAGGCTTTTGTTCAGAAAGCGTTCCTGATTTTTGATAAATGCTGCTGATGGAATATCGGCAACATCAGACCGGCTTTCTGATGCATTTTCTCGTAGTTGTTGCGCTTCCTTCAAGATATAGTCCTGATGGGCCTTCATGTTGGCATATTCGATGCGCTCAATCTGAGTTTTAGCCTTCATGATCGTCAGAAGTTTTTCTAGTTCTTGCTTTTTCATGACGAATACGGCTTCTTCCATTTTTTACGCATCTCATCTGCGTAGTGAATGGCGGCGGCGACGGCGCTGTAGTGTTCTTTCTTTATTTCGTGCCCCACTTTTACGACAGAATATATGGATCGTGCGGTCGGGGGGTCTCTTCTGATCGGGACGCCAGCGGCAGAGGCGGCCTCACGGATGCGGGCCGCGACTTCATCCACGCCTTTTGCAACACATTTTGGCGCTGCGTTATTTTTTCGATCCCATTTTAGAGCGACTGCATAATGGGTCGGGTTGACAATAATAATATCTGCAGTTGGCACATCTTGCATCATTCGGTTGGTTGCGATCGATTCAGCGCGACTGCGACGCGCACTTTTCAAGGCGGGATCACCTTCAGTTTCTTTATTTTCTTCCTTGACCTCCTGAAGGGTCATTTTCAGCTTGTTGTGATGCTGGAATTTACGCCAAGGCAAATCAATCGCGGCAATGAAGATTGCAGCGCCAGTGACGTAGCTGCAAAAAACAATGGATTCTTTTAGCAGCAATTGGGCGATTGCAGCGGGGGGAAGTTGGGCAAGGGACGGTAGTTCTTCAAATCTGCCATTATACGCAAAGAGTAAAATCACCAATACGGCGCCCAGTTTCGATGTGCTTTTCACGAACTCCGACAAGCCATTGGGCCCATATTTTTGTTTCGCATTATCTACAATCGAAAGCCGCGACATCTTTGGTTTGATCTTCGATAATGAAACCGCAAATGCCTGCTGAGCAATAATGGAAAGGACGGCGCCAAGCGCCACAACGAGAAACACTGGTAGAATGGACACCATTATGCGGGTCGTGAAGTGAGCAAAAAACTGACTATCTTGCGCATCAAAAAGCAGTGCTGCAATGGTGTCAGGACGGTGAAGCAGGCCTTTTAAAAGCCCATGCAGTTGCGGCGCTGTCCACCCCATTGTGATCAACAGAGCGACAAGAAATCCGACATATGTGGCCGCAGCGGTGACTTCCGTTGAATAGGGGACATCACCTTTTTGGCGGGATTTGAGGAGTTTCTGCGGGGTGGGGTCGTGGGACTTATCCGCACCGCCACTATCATTTTCTTCGCTCACAGGCTGCTCCCCAGAAAATCCCGGATGATATCATTCAAGAGATCAATCCAGACGCCGAGAATGACAGGGGCCGACATGGCAAGGAGAACCAGTCCCGCAAGCGTGACGGCAGGGATACCGACAAATGCGACCATCAATTGAGGCATGGCGCGGTTCGCTGCCCCGATTGCCAGGTTGTAAATAAAGCCAAGCGTGACGAAGGGAAGGGCAAGCGACAAAGCCGCAGCAAATGAAAAAGCAACTCGCTCAGCCGCCCATTGACCTGTTTCTCCCCCGCCAGGGAAGGCGCCGAGCGGCATCAATGTATAAGAAGTCGAAAGGACATTGATCGTTTCAAAGTGCAGCCCTGACGACACGGCCAGCACAACACATGTTATCATCAAGATTGTTGCAATTGGCGATTCCGGTTGAAATCCAATGCTGGCTCCAAAAAGTTGAGCGAGCGATAAGCTTTGGCTGGCGATCGAGCCGGCAATTTGTACTGTAAAAATGGCGATGCGGATGCTGAACCCGATGAGGGCGCCAGCGACAGCCTCGGCCATAAGCATAAAGGCAAGACCAGAGATGCTCAGATCAACTGACGCTTTCCCGCTAACCAGTGGATAAACGACAAGCGTGATACCCATGGCGGCCATAAGGCGAACCCGCACCGGTATCGATCGCTCTCCTAGTCCCGGTAGAAAAAGAGATATCGCGGACATTCTTGTAAATATCGCTGCCGCTACGGCAATCGTCGTAAAAGCGATTTCGTTGTTGAGGGCGTTGGTCAGTTGTTCCATCAGCGCGCTCTTTTAAGCAACGCCAATAATGGAGGGGCGCTCTGACGGATCAATTTCCTCATACGAGATAACGGAATTTCGGATGCCTTTAGCTGCAAGCACCGTCGTTAAGAACCGGCGACGCTTTGCACTTGTGACAATAGCCGGAAAAACCCCCGTCGAAACGGCTTTTGAAATTTTCTCACGGATAGCTGTTGCCAGCCGGTTAAACTCTGAAGGCGACAAGGCAATATCAGAGGCGCCGTTTGGTTGTTCTTGTTCGTGCTCGGAAAAGACTTTTTCCCAGTCCGGTGCGAGCTGAATAAGCGGCAAATACCCGTCATCGTCGCGCAATTTTGAAATAAACTGGAAGCCTAACCGCTGACGAACATATTCAGAAATTTGTTCGGGCGAAGAAAGAGCGCTTCTTCCTTCTGAAATTGCTTCGAGTATCACCGGCAAGTTACGGATGGATATCCGCTCTTCAAGCAACAGACGGAGCACGGATTGTATCAGATCAAACGGTGTTTGGTCCGTGACAAACTCATCAATGATTTTTTTGTTCGCCTCAGCTTTGACGGGGTCTGATGTTGCCGTGAATTCATCGAATATCCGCCTTAACGCACGCCGCGTCATGAGCCGTCCGAAGTTCGATTTAATCACTTCCAGCAGATGCGTGGCTGCGACTTCAGCGGGCTCAATAACCGGCAAGCCGAGAATGATCGCATCTTCCTGATGTTCGGCAGATATCCAGCGGGCGGGCGCATTAAAGACAGGTTCCTGAACATCCTTGCCGGGGATGTCCAGCAAGACATCATCTCTTGTCAGTACCAGAACAGATTTCGGGTCGAGGCTGCTGCGCGCCACTTCAACCCCGTGGATGCGGATTACATATTCATTGTCCGCACGGGTTGCGTTATCCGTAAGTCGAATTGGCGGGACAATAAAGCCGAACTCAGCGGCGACGTATTTTCGAATTTTGCCAATCCGCTTATCAAGGCCTGCATCTGAGTCCATACAAGTTGGAATAATGTTTGGCGCAAACTCAACATGGATTTCATCAAGATCAAGAATGTCGCCTAATGATTCTTCAACCGGCGTCTCGTCGATTTCTTCTGCGTCAAGTTGGGCTTGGGTTTTGTCAGGCGGGCGTTGATATAAAAAGGCCGCAAGCCCCCCTAAAATAAGTGCGCCTGCCATAAAAGGCGCAAAAGGCATGCCCGGAAAGAGCGCAAATACAGCTAACATACCGGATACAGTTGCAATCGCGGCAGGGTATTCTGCCAACTGATCGAACAAAGCCCGGTCGGTTGGACCCAGTACGCCGCCTTTAGACAGGAGCAAGGCCGCAGCGATGGAGATGATCACAGCAGGGATTTGGGAAACCAGGCCGTCGCCAATGGTCAGCATTGAATAAGTCTCAATGGCCTGCCCAAAAGACAAATTATGTGCGCCGATGCCGATCGCCAATCCGACAATCAGATTCAATAGTGTGATGAGCAACCCGGCGATGGCGTCGCCTTTAACAAACTTCGACACGCCATCGAGAGAACCAAAGAATGTCGTTTCTTCCTGTTCAATTTTCCGGCGGGATTTCGCCTCTTCATGGTTGATCGCGCCAGCGGCAATATCAGAATCAATCGCCAACTGTTTGCCGGGCATGCCATCAAGGGCGAAACGCGCGCCAACTTCCGCCATCCGGCCCGCGCCTTTTGTGATCACCATGAAGTTGACAATCAAGAGAACGGTAAAGACCACGAGACCAAGGAAAACATTCCCGCCCATGATGAAAGTCGCAAAGCCCTTAATAACCCCGCCTGCTGCGTCAGGTCCTGTATGGCCTTGGCCAATGATCAGCTTGGTGGATGAAATGTTTAACGACAGCCGCAGGAGTAATGATCCAAGCAAAATTGTTGGAAAGGATGAGAAGTCAAGCGGCCGTTCAATGAAGAGCGTGATTGTAAAAATCAAAATTGCCAAGGCAAATGATACCGTCAGTCCAATGTCCACGACCCAGGCGGGCGCCGGCAACACCATCATTATGATAATCGCCATCAAGGTGATGGCGAGTAACACAGTTGGCTGGAAAATGGATTTAGCGCTCGTTTCCATGGCTATTGCTCTTCCATGAAGAGAGGCCGCAATGGCTTATGACTAATTAAAGGGGGCGACGTTGCGAAAACGGCAAGTTCAATCGCCCCCAGCCGTGCAGGACGGCTAAGCGGTTTGCCAAAAGCAATCGTGCCTGATGTTTCAGGTTGGGCCTTTTCAGAGGCGTTAAACTCGCCCAGTGCTGCAGCAACTTTTTT
>BQJH01000026.1 GCA_021604605.1 Hyphococcus sp. | reverse complement strand
CACAGTTACACGATCATGGGCTTTCAAATGACTCTGTCGCACACTTTGCAGAGCGCGACATATTTGATGAAACCAACGACATTGAGCATCAGCAAAATTACCAGAGCGATGCGGGTGGGATGCACATCCAGCTTGATGGGTCTTTGGCAAAAGTGCTTGATTATTCCGGCGTGGCGATCTGGGACTGGAGCCCGAATGCAATCGACCAAACGGAATCGTTACCGGAGTTACTGGGCGCTGACTCAACTGCGGCGTTTACACCGGAAGCGCTGACGAATTTTATCCATAAGAAAGATATTTCCCAGTTTAAAAAAGACGTGCTGGCGCCGGTGGACGGTCCATTTGATGTGGCGCTTAAACTTTTCGATGGTCGCCTGCTGCGTATTCGCGGGGCAAGGGCGGCAAATGAAGATGCGGGCGAGTTAGAGCGTATCGTCGCTTTTTTTGAAACAGCATCCCCACAGTTTAAACCATCAAAAGACAATGGCGTCAGCGGGCGCACTGTTCGTCAGGCTACCGCTGCGGCGATTGTTCCAACTGTTGCAGGCGGGCTCGCTGCAAAGATGGCAGGCGCTCTGGACAACGGTGATATCGTTGCGGCCTTCCAACCTATTGTCGGCCTGAAAGATAATAAGACAGTTGGCTATGAAGCATTGGCGCGTTGGCGCGACCAGGAAAACGGCGCTGATGAAGGGCCTGAGACTTTTGTGAAGGCCGCTGAAACGGCCGGTAAGGCAAACCTTCTGGCGCAGACAATGCTTGATCAGGCAGCAGCCTTTCTCTCTGAAAAGTTGGACGAAAATAAACGCAGTAAAATCTTCGTCGCCATGAACCTTTCATGGACTCAAATGCGCGAAACGAGTTTCCTTGACGCCGTTAAGGACGCTGTCAAAGAATACAAGCTGCCGAAAGGCAGCCTTGTGCTTGAGTTAACCGAGAGCGATGCGATTACTGAAGGCGAAGAGGCGGCGGGTTCAATTTTCAAAAAGCTAAAAAGCGCTGGCGTTGCTCTGGCATTTGATGATTTTGGCGCCGGCTTCTCTTGCCTTTCCAACTTGCGGAAATATGATTTTGATTTTCTCAAGATTGACAAATCTTTTGCCGCTGATCTTGAAGCCGGTGGTGATGGCTCAAAAATTGTCGGCTCGCTTGCTGGCCTAGGCAAAGATCTCGGTTTGAAGGTTATTGTTGAAGGTATCGAGACATCATCTGCGGCAAAAGCAGCTGCTAAGTTGGGGCTTGATTACGGGCAGGGCTATGCGCTCGGTAAGCCGGAAGAAAAAGTTCATGCTGTCGAAAAGAAAAGCGCGGCTGTAGAAAGTTCTGGCTTAGAAAATGATGCGGCCGATACAAAAGCAGACGTGACGGCCCAAGCTGGTGAAAACGACAAAGAAAAACCAGCGGTCGAGACTAAAGCGGATGAAAACACGTCTGCTGAACTCGCTGAAGCTGAAATGCAACCAGAGTTGACGCCCGAGGCGATAGACAAAGAGGCTTCGTTAGCGTCCGATCTAGCTGAGACATCTCCAGAAGACGATCGCGGGAAATCCGGTTCTAGTTGGCTATGGCGTCGTGGGAGCATGCGTTAACCAAGAGCCTGAAGCACCTATCCATAAGTCTAAATTTTGACTGAGAGTTGAGGGGTCAGACGTTCGCCTCGGCAAAACGATGCCTCTACGGCTCTAATTCTAAAAGGGTGCGTGCTGGGTATTTGAAAACCCAAGCAAGCTTTTTCGTCCGCAGCTTTAATTCAGTGGTTGGTCGTCACTACGTGTTGACGCCCATTCTGGCGACAGCATGGCGCTCGTCACGCCAAGCTTTGCGAGGGCCTGTTTCCAGGATGCTGTTTCAGCGCCTCGGAAAATAATACTCTCATCCGGATCGCAATGGATCCAGACATTCATGGCGATCTCTTGCTCTAATTGACCGGGTCCCCATCCGGCATGACCAAGCGCCAGAAGATATTCTCGCGGCGGTTCACGCAAAGGTTCTTCGCCGCCTATATCATGCAGCACATCCTTAGTTGCTGTCAGGCCGATCTCACCGCCAAGATCGATTGTCTTTTCAATATTATAATCCAGCGTATGCAACACGACACCGCGCTCAGTTTGCACAGGGCCGCCAAAGAAAACCGGCGTTTCGTCTGCGCCGTCACGTGGAGAAATGTCCAACTGTTTTAAGAGTGCAGAGAGTTCGGTGTCAGCAAGGCGCTTGTTGATGATTAAACCCATCGCATGTTCTTCATCATGCGCACAGATGAAAATTACTGACCGCTCAAACCGCGGATCACCCATATTCGGCATCGCAATTAAAAGTTGCCCGCGCAGAAAATCACGGTCGCTTTGTGTTGGGGATAGGGTTTTTTTTCTCATGAAGGACGCAGCCTATTCGCTGCAATGTCGATGTGCAAGAAGGCATACAGTTCAGGGAAGGATATAAGATTTCATTCTCATACTCTTACGAAAATCAACCACTCAACCTACTCGGTGACGGAGACACAAAGCCATGGTGGTTTGCTCTCTACATTGTCGTGCTGTGTCGGGATGAAATGAGAAGGGTCGTCAAAGACGCCGGTATGTATGTGGACCATATCCGGCAGATTGTCGCCCTGATAGGAAATTGTTGATCCGCATGAAGGGCAATACCCACGAAAGACGCCCTTTGAGGATTCGTATAATGTGGGCTTGGCTTTTGAGTAGGTGATTTGTTCAATTTTATAATCAGCGAAGATTGAAACTGGTGCGCCAGTATGTCTCCGGCAACTCGAGCAATGGCAAAAAGCAACGCTTAAAGGTGCGCCGGAGGCTTGTAATTTTATGTCGCCGCACAGACATGAGCCATAGTGATGAATATCAGCCATGATTGTTAGAACTCCAAGGGTGTCCAGTGGCTTGAAATATAGACTAGCCATAGACCTTGGCAAACAAGAGGGATAAAACGCCCCTCAATAGTTCTACTATCTCATTTGACCCTAGGAGGATTTCTAAGATGACGATTTCTGTTGGTGATAAAATCCCAAGCGCAAAAGTTATGCTGGCAACTGACGCTGGCCCGGATCAGGTTGATGCCGGGGAATTTTTAGGGAGCGGTAAGGTTGCGCTGTTTTCTGTTCCCGGCGCCTTTACGCCGACCTGTTCGGCGAAACATCTGCCTGGGTTTGTTGAAAAAGCTGCCGAGTTTCAGGCCAAAGGTGTCGATAAAATTGTCTGTATGTCCGTCAATGATGCTTTTGTCATGGACGCATGGGGCAAAGACCAAAACGCTGGCGGCAAAGTTGAAATGCTTGCGGACGGCAACGGCGACTTTGCCAGAGCTCTTGGCCTTGCCATGGACGGTAAAGGCTTTGGCATGGGCGAACGGGCCCAGCGTTTTTCGATCGTGATTGAAGACGGCATGGTCAAGCATTTGAATGTCGAAGAGCCAGGCGCTTTTGATGTATCAAGCGCTGAGCATATGCTCGGCCAACTCTAGGCAGTTCGCCGATGATCTAGTGTGCGGCGGCGGCGCCCATCCGGGCCAGTTCGTCCGCACGCTCATTGCCCGGGTCGCCAGCATGGCCTTTGACCCAGCGCCAGTCGATGTCTCGCCCTTCAACAAGGGCGTCAATCTCCAGCCATAAGTCTTTATTCTTCACCGGCTTTTTGGAGGCAGTTTTCCAGCCATTGCGCTTCCAACCGTGTATCCAGTCATTAATGCCGTTTTTGACATACTGACTGTCGGTGAAGAGCTGAACCGGAATGTCCTTCTCCAGTGATTTTAGCGCTTCAATGACGGCCATCATTTCCATACGGTTGTTTGTGGTCTCGCGCTCCCCACCATATCGTTCAATAGGGTCTTCCTCGCTGAAAATGACGAAGCCCCAGCCGCCCGGTCCGGGATTGCCCGAACATGCGCCGTCCGTATAAATTTTTATCATCTGGCCCTGATTTAATTAGAGGTTAGATTGTTATACGCGGTCATAACGCTGGTTCGCGTTTTTGCAAAGCGTGATTGCTGTCTTAACTGGCGAGGCGAAGCGGCGTGTTGAACGTGACATCTTCCAGCGCGGTCTCAACTGTTTCAATAATCAAGCGCCGGTTAGCGGCAAGTTTTGTCAACAAGTCCTCAACCAGACTTTCCGGCGCTGAAGCGCCCGCGCTGACACCAATTAAGGTGGCGTCATTAATGGATGAAATGTCAAAGCATGTCGCGTCTTCGATTAGCACTGCGCGTTTTGCCCCGGCGGTTTCAGCAACCTCCACAAGGCGTTTGGAATTGGAAGATGTGTTAGAACCGATGACCACAAAAAGATCGACATCCGGTGCGCTCGCCTTCACTGCGTTTTGCCTGTTGGATGTTGCATAACAGATATCTTCTTTACGCGGACCGATAATGTCAGGGAATTTCTGCTTTAACGCAGTGACCATCGCATTAGCGTCATCAACGGATAAGGTTGTCTGGGTGGCGTAGGCCTTGCGGCCGTCTCGCTCGGGAAGGTTCTCAATGTCTGCGATGGTCTCAACCAGTGTCACGGCGCCTTCGGGCGCCTGCCCCATCGTGCCGATCACTTCCGGATGGTTTTTGTGACCAACGAGATAAACGTGACATTTGTTTGCCGCATACCGGCGCGTTTGGGTATGGACTTTCAGGACCAGAGGGCAGGTGGCGTCGATAGCGACCATGTTGCGCGCTTCAGCTTCTTCATGAACTGATTTCGGGGCGCCATGAGCAGAAAAGACCACAGGCCTGTCGTCAGGGATTGCATCCAGATGGTCTACAAAAATAGCGCCCATCGCGCGCAATCGCTCAACTACGTGCTTATTATGGACGATTTCATGACGCACATAGACAGGGGCGCCATGGACAGCCAATGTTTCTTCAACGGTACGGACAGCGCGCTCGACCCCTGCACAAAAGCCTCGCGGCGCCGCCAAGCGGACAGTGAGATCGGTTTTATGCTGGTCAGTCGCCATCGTTTTCAGTCTTTTGCCCCAAGAGGAGCGTTGCGCCGCCGGTTGTGAAACGCTACGAGAATACTGAATTGAAATCAGGGCTTCACGGCGTCATTCTTGGGGCGGCGAAAAGGTTTTGTCATGTTTAGATATAAGGGTTCGTTTTGATGAACAAAGTGTTAGCTGGAGCGCTATTCGCCGCAGTTTCAGGCCTAATTGGTTGCTCAAGCGCCAGCAATCCCGCCACGTTGAAGACTAATCCAGCGCCTTGCCCGAATATTGTGGCGCTGGGGGATGCGTCGCGGTTGATTGAGTTTTCTGGTGATCGTGAAGTGATCGAGGACGTTGCCTATACTGGCGAAATCACGAATGTCGCCATCGGTTGCCGCTATAAAGATGATAAACCAATTGACGCTGTCGTTGAGCTTGAACTCGCATTTGGACGTGGCCCACAAGGGGCCGCGCCGGAGAAGATGTTTAAGTATTTTGTGGCCGTCACCCGAAAAGACACTGAAATTATTGCAAAAAAAGAGTTTCTAGTGCCCGTGAATTTTGGCGTTGAGAATAAAATCGTTGTTACAACCGAAGAGATTGACGAGATCATTATCCCAAGAGCATCGGCTGGGGTCGCTGGCACTAACTTTGAGATTGTTGTTGGATTTTCCCTGACGCCAAAGCAGGTGATCTTCAACCGGTCTGGCAAAAGCCTGAAGTTCCCGAATTTGCAATGACCCTACTTGATGAGCTGAGTGAAGTTGTCGGGGTTGCGTTCTCGCAGGCTGGCCTTGACCCCTCTTTGGGCGCGGTCAAACCGGCGGATAGGCCCGATCTGGCGCAATTTCAGTGCAACGGCGCACTGGCTGCCGCCAAAGCCGCGAAAGAGAACCCGAGGGCTTTAGCCGAACGGGTAGTTGGTTTTCTAAAAGATCAGGCGGTCTTTCAGGAAATTACGATCGCTGGGCCTGGCTTTATCAATCTGAAATTTACCGACGAAGCGTTGTCATCAAGACTTAATGATCTTGAAAAAGATGATCGGTCTGGCGGCTGGGCAAATACAGAGCCGGCCAAGGTCGTCATCGATTATGGCGGACCGAATGTCGCCAAGCCGCTGCATGTCGGTCACCTTCGCGCCGCCATCATTGGCGAAAGCCTGAAGCGTATTTTCCGTTTTTCTGGCGACACTGTGACGGGTGATGTGCATCTGGGTGATTGGGGCCTGCAAATGGGCCAGCTCATTTCTGAACTGGAAATGCGTGCGCCGGATTTGCCTTATTTTGCCGCTGACGCGGAAGGGCCGTTTCCTGAAGAGCCGCCGATTAGCCTTCAGGACCTTGAGGAAATGTATCCGGCGGCGAGCGCTGCTTGTAAAAGTGATCCTGCGCGCGCCGATCTCGCGCGAAAAGCGACGAAGGCGCTGCAAGCCGGACGTCCCGGTTACCGCGCCTTATGGCGCCATTTCGTCAGTCTTTCTGTCGCTGCGATGCGCAAAGATTACGACGATCTGGGCGTCGAGTTTGATTTATGGAAAGGCGAGGCGGATGCAGACCCGCTCATTCCTGAACTCACCGATGATCTAAAAATGCGCGGTGTCCTTGAAGCATCCGATGGGGCGCAGATCATCCGTGTAGCTCGTGATGATGATAAAAAGGAAATGCCGCCGATTATCTTTTTGAACTCGGAGGGCGCCGTCGGGTACCACGCAACAGATATTGCAACGATTGTTGACCGCAAACGGTCGCTTGATCCTGATCGAATTCTTTATGTTGTGGATGCGCGTCAACGCCTTCATTTTGAGCAAGTCTTCCGGGCGGTTGGCATCGCAGGCTATTTCGATGAAGCGGGACTGGAACACCTCTGGTTCGGCACCATGAATGGCAAGGACGGTAAACCTTTCAAGACGAGAGAGGGCGGAACGCTCAAGCTTCGCCATTTCATCGATATGGTCACGGAGCGTGCGCGCGAACGTCTGGCTGAGAATGGTTTCGCTGAAGGATTAAGCGAACGCGAAGCAGATGATGTGGCTCGCAAGGTCGGGGTCGCGGCCCTGAAATTTGCTGATCTCTCGAACCCGCGCACCAGCGATTATATCTTCGATCTTGATCGTTTTCTGGCGTTTGAAGGTAAAACCGGGCCTTATCTTCTCTACGCCAGCGTTCGGGTTCGCTCTGTTCTTGAAAAAGCGGCAAACACCGGGGTCGGCGCGCCGGGGCCGATCACTGTTCGTATGGACGAAGAGCGTGATCTTGCGCTGGCGCTACTCGCTTTCGGCGATACTATACGGGAAACCTATAAAAAGCGCCTGCCGCACTATCTTTGCGATCATGCATTTCGTCTGGCGCAAGCGTTTTCAAAGTTTTATGCAGCCTGCCGGATTGTCGATGAAAGCGATAATGCTGTGCGCGAATCGCGTCTTGGATTAGTCGCTGCAACAGGCCGACAATTGGCCCTTATTCTTGACCTTTTGGGGCTGGAAGCGCCTGAACGGATGTAGCCGCTCGGAGAAAACTGTGGCGCCTAATCAACATCTTAAAATTTAAGTTTAGCGGGCGTTGAGGGATGTGATTTCGCAGTAGTAAAAAAATCACGCACTTTGCCAATCGGGGCATACTAAGCAGTTACTTTTGGGGCTAAATTTTTCCACACCATTATAGCTGTGGAAATGATGAAGCATTCACATGTGAAAAATAGACATGCGAGCCAGCGTTGTCATGGACATGTCACGTAAAGTACCTAAAGGGCGTCGTGTAATTTTTGGGTCGCGCTGAATCCAAGCGGCTTATAACACCAGTCCAATATTGGGGTATCTATAAATGAAATTGATGAAAACGCTCTCCGCAGGCGCTGCGGCGATTGCTTTGACGACTGCGTTCGCCACTGTGGCGGTGACCACGCCGGCGATGGCGCAGTCTACGACATCCGCTATTCGCGGTACTGTTACGTCAGTTGACGGTTCTGCTGTCTCAGGCGCTCAGATTACCATTGTTGATGGCCGAACAGGCGCGACAAGAACAGTTGTCAGTGATGCGAATGGTAGTTTTGCTGCAAGCGGCCTCTCTGTTGGCGGGCCTTACACAGTTTCAACCTCATCCTCCGGGTATCAGTCTCAACGTTTAGAAGGCATTCGGGCTCCGCTAGGGTCTGCAACCATCATCAGTATTGAACTTGTCAGCGCTGCCGCTGGATCAGGCGATGAGATTGTTGTTGTTGCTTCTCGCTCAAATGTCACTCAGCTTGCTATTGGCCCAAGCGCCTCATTTGACCAGGCGACGCTAGAAGCGTTACCGTCGATTGACCGCGATATTCGTGATGTAATCCGGATCGACCCGCGCGTCACAATCGATGAGAACAATAACGACTCGATCAGCTGCCTGGGTGGTAACTTCCGGTCTAACTCATTCACAATCGACGGTGTTCGCAACGCTGATGGTTTTGGCCTGAACGATTCCGGTTTTCCAAACCGAAATAATATGCCGGTCCCGTTTGATGCAGTCCGTGAAACTTCAGTAGAATTTGCGCCATTTGATGTTGAATATGGTCAGTTCTCTGGCTGTAACATCAACGTCGTCACGAAATCTGGTACAAACGACTTTAGCGGTTCTGCCTTTGGTGTCTTTAACAGCTCAGGTCTAACCGGTTCAACGATTGACGGCGCGACGGTCAACAGTGGTGAGTTCAAAGACTGGCATTGGGGGGCTACAGTTGGCGGTCCTATCATTAAAGACCGTCTCTGGTTTTTCGGCGCTTATGAAGAGATCAAAGATGGCGGATCAACCGTTGACACAGGTCCTCTGGGTGCTGGTTTTGCCAATGAGCTTGACTATTTAACTGAAGCTCAGGCCAACTCAATTTCAAACACCTTACAATCTGTTTATGGTCGTGACACGTTGGGCTTTGCACGGAACCTTCCGGATCAAAGCCGCCGTATACTCGGGCGTCTCGACTGGGCGATTAATGATGAGCACAGGCTGGAATTAACATATTCGCGGTTGCGTGAATCGCGTCAGGATCCAGATGATTTAGGATTCGATGCAGAATTCACTTTTCTTGACAACTTTGAGGTTGAAGGCACAAAAAGTGAAAATTACTCTGCGCGTATCTTCTCGCAGTGGACCGATAATTTCTCGACTGAACTTCGCGTTTCGCGGTTAGACGTTTTCGATGATCAGGGACCAGTTGGCGGCGGCGAGGCGCAAGACCCCAATCCAAAGCCGCGTATTCTGATTGAAAATGTTATGAACGGTGGCGCTTCAGGCGCCGTCCTTTCTGGGCCTGGAACTTTTCGTTCGGCGAACGCCCTTCAAACTCAACTCGATCAGTTCAAGTTTGTAACAAAATATGTGGCTGGGCGGCATACCATCACAGCAGGTGTCGAAGTTGATCAGTTTGATGCATTCAATTTGTTCATTGTTAATGGTACGGGCACAATCACGTTTGATGGTGTCGCGAATTTCGAAGCTGGCTTGGCGTCAGAAATTGATGGTAACGGGTCATTCACTGGTATCGCGAGCGACGCTGCATCTGAATTCCGCCGAACAATCTATACCGGATACTTACAAGACGAAATGCAGATTACTGATGCGTTCACTGTGACCGTTGGTTTGCGTTATGATTGGTATGACTCACCAGATCAGCCAATGCTGAACCCTAGATTCGTCGAAGCCTTTGGGTTTGAAAATACCCAAGCCTTTAATGGGCTTGATATTTTTCAACCACGGGCAGGCTTTACGTGGGATGCGGGCGAAACATTCGCTGGTGAGACTGTCTTCCGCGGTGGTGTCGGCATTTTCTCAGGTGGTGACCCAACCGTCTGGTTCTCCAACAACTTCCAGAACTTCGGCGGGGCTATCGGTTCCGGCGATGCCGGTGACCCGCCTTGTACGGCGGCTGACCTTCAAGTCGTGAGTGGCGGCACATTCACAGGAATACCGGCTTGCTTAACAACGCAGCAAATTACCGAAGCAAGCCAATTTAGCTCTGCAGTTAACGCAGTCGATCCTAACTTTGAATTGCCATGGATAATGCGGTTTAACTTCGGCTTCTCGCACTATACGAATTTCACCGGTGGCGGTGGTTTCTTTGACGACTGGAATGTGCAGGTTGATTATATCCGTAGTGTAAACCACAACACGACAGATTGGGTGAACCTTGCGTTGACCCCAACAGGTGAATTCGCGCCAGATGGCCGTCCAATCCTCAATAACGTGAATCCATTATTGCCGGGCTGTGATGCTGTCTTTCAGGGTATTCGCCAAGGCTTTACAGGTAGTGATTTGACTGATAGCGGGCCTTGCGACTCTGGTCGGGTTGATGAGCAAATCCTGCTGACCAATGCTGCAGATGATGATGGGTATACCCAGACAGCTTCTATCGCGTTCTCAAAAGATTTTGATTACGATCTTGGCGGTAGCGCAGGTAACTTCAACTTCTCGTTTGGTTACGCCTATACGGATAGTCACCATGTAAATCCAAGCAAGAACTCAACAGCGGGTTCAAGTTTTGAAGAGGTTGCAGTCATCACGCCAAACGAGGCGTTCCTGGCGCCGTCGCAATTTGTGAACAATCACAACATCACAATTGCAGCGCGGCTCAGTCAGGAGCTTATTCGTGACTACCCAACCAGCTTGAACATCTTCTTCAATGCTCAGTCTGGCCGCCGGTTCAGCTATGTCTTCGACGAAGACGTTGATCGCGATTTGGGGGATAGTGACGATGAAGCCCGGCGTTTGGTCTATGTACCAACCGGCCCTATGGATCCGCTGATTGATACTTCGCTCTTGAGTGCAGGTGAAATTGATCAACTATTCTCAACGATCAGTTCAAGTGGCCTCGGCGAATATGCTGGCGGCTTTGGACCTCGGAACGCTTTCAAGGACCCGTGGTTTAAAGATATGGACATTCGCATTTCGCAAGACCTTCCTGGGTTCTTCGGCGGCGATCGCTTCCAGGTGTTCCTGGACATTGAGAACGCTCTAAATCTCATCAATGATAATGCGAACGTATTCCAACGGTATGATCGCGGTAATGTCGAAGAGGGCGTTGAGCTTTACGACATCAATATTGTCGGCGGACGTTATCAGATTACTGAAGTCAAAGATGTTGAGCTTGAACAGCGTGTGAACCCATCAGTCTGGGCTATTCAGATTGGCGTTCGCTACGAATTTTAATTCTGACAGATCGAAGTCAATAGTGAAAAGGGCGGCTCAATGGGCCGCCCTTTTTGTATTTACAGTGCAGAAATGGCCTTTGTCGATGGCGCCGCATTTTTTCGCCTTGTCGATAAAATGAGCCAAATATACGATGAACAGAGTGATTTTCTGGAGTTCACTCTTGCATCCGGGGGCGCGCCTCATCACGATGCGCAGCGAATTATTGAAGTTAAGCGCTTTACGCGCTTATTGGGGCCTATCAACAGAATAAAGGAGCCGCCGCATGCGGATCAAACTTATTGTATCATCACTTGCGCTGGTCGCTGCTTTGTCAGCGTGCAGTCAGGAAACAACGACATCGGAAGCGGAAACAGAAAAGATGACAGCTGAGGCAAGTGTTGATCTGTTCGCTGATATTGCACCAGCAGACGCCAGCACCGATGCGGGGGATAAGCTGCTGTCGCCTTATGACGGCCCTTATAGCGGTGTGCCGCATTTCGATGAGATGGAGGTTGCTGGGGTTAAACCGGCGCTGGAGGCGGCGATGGCGCGCAACCTCGCAGAGATCGACGCGATTGCTGATTATGAAGAAGCGCCGACCTTTGCCAATACAATTGTTCCTCTCGAAAAGACCGGTGATGATATTGGGCGAGTTTTCACCTATTGGGGAATATTTTCATCCAACATGTCGAGTCCTGAATTTCGTGCAGTGCAAAGCGAAATGGCGCCAAAGCTTTCAGAGTTCTTTTCAAAAATTACCCAGAATGAAAAGCTCTTTGAGCGTGTGAAGGCTGTCTATGAAGGCGAGGAATATAAATCTCTCCGCCCGGATCAGCAGCGCGTCGTCTGGCTGACATATGATGGCTTTGCTTCCAATGGCGCCACCTTGGAAGGGGAAGCGAAAGAGCGTTATGCCGCGATCAATCAGCGCCTTGCAGAATTGCATACCAGCTTTGCAAACAATGTTCTGGCGGATGAAGAAGGCTACGTAACTTATATTTCGGAAGACCAGTTGAGTGGTCTGCCGGAATCGTTTGTTCGCGCTGCCGCTGCTGCTGCAGAAGAACGCGAGCGAGCAGGCGAATATGCTATTACCAATACACGCTCATCTATGGATCCATTCCTGACATATTCAGATGAACGCGATTTGCGCAAAACCGTATGGGAAACCTATTACAGCCGCGGCGATAATGGTGATGAGCATGACAATAATGCAATTATCGCAGAGATATTACAGCTCCGCGATGAACGCGTAGCGTTGCTCGGATATGATAATTACGCAGAATGGCGATTACAAAACCGGATGGCGAAAACACCTGAACGCGCCCTTGAGTTGATGGAAGCAGTTTGGCCTGCAGCTGTTGCTCGGGTGAAAGAAGAAGTCGCAGAGATGCAGGCGATCGTTGATGCCGATGGCGGCGACTTCAAGATCGAGCCATGGGATTATCGCTATTACATGGAGAAGGTCCGGCAGGCGAAATACGATCTGAACTCGGATGAAGTGAAGCAATATCTGCAACTCGGCAAATTGCGCGAGGCGATGTTCTATGTCGCGGGTGAGCTTTTCAATTATGAGTTTACCCCCGTTGAAGAGGGTTCCGTCCCGGTCTGGCACGAAGATGTTGGTGTGTGGGACGTCACTGACAAGACAAGCGGTGAGCATATCGGGCTTTGGTATCTTGATCCCTTTGCCCGCACAGGCAAGCGTTCTGGCGCATGGATGACCAGTTATCGCAGCCATGACACGCTTGATGGCGTTAAGAAAACTCCGCTGGTGTCAAACAACTCCAATTTCATCAAAGGCGCGCCGGGCGAACCTGTGCTGATCTCATGGGATGATGCAGAAACATACTTCCATGAATTCGGCCATGCGCTTCATGGTCTGGCGTCCAATGTTGATTACCCAACGTTGAACAGCGGCGTTCGTGACTATACTGAGTTCCAGTCACAATTGTTGGAGCGCTGGTTATCGACTGATGCGGTGATCGATAATTACCTCGTGCATTATGAAACCGGCGAGCGCATCCCCGATGAACTCGTTGCAAAAATTAAAGCGGCGTCGACCTTTAAGCAGGGTTTTGACACTACCGAATATTTGGCGTCCGCTCTGGTCGATATGCGTTACCATTCGGTTGACCCGGAAGGCATCGATGCCGACGCATTTGAACGCAAAACTCTTGCGGATCTCGGCATGCCGAGCGAGTTGCCCATGCGTCACCGTTCTCCGCATTTCGGCCATATCTTCTCCGGCGAAGGTTATTCTGCCGGTTACTACGGCTATATGTGGGCTGATGTTTTAACGTCAGACGCGGCAGAGGCTTTCGCTGAGGCGCCGGGCGGGTTTTATGACGAAGACGTTGCAAAACGTCTCGTTGATAATCTTTTCGCGGTTAGGAATGCTGTAGATCCGGCTGATGCGTATCGCGCCTTCCGAGGACGGGACGCAAAGATCGACGCTCTGATGCGTGACCGCGGCTTCCCGGTTCCGGGAGAAGGCGACGAATAAACGAGCTTAATTTTGTAGGTAAATAAAACCCCATCGGCGCTTGCTGGTGGGGTTTTTCATGAAGGTTATTTACCCCAAACTTTGTTGACCCGTCGGTCACGCCCGCAACTGGTCCGGTAAAATTTATAGCGGAGCGGATTCTTCTTATAATAATCCTGATGATAATCTTCTGCGATCCAGAATTTATCGAGAGAACGAACCGGCGTGACGATGTCTTTGCCTAATTCTTTTTGGGCGGCTGCAATGGCGGCTTCAGCGTCTTTGCGTTGATCGTCGTTGGCATAAAAAATGGCTGTTGTGTAGGCGTGACCGCGATCACAAAATTGCCCACCATCGTCCAGGGGGTCGATGTGGCGCAGGAAATAATCAACGAGTTCTCTGTAGGAAATGACAGACGAGTCATAAGGTGCTTGAACCACTTCTAAATGGCCTTCGTGATTGTGATAGGTCGGGTTTTGGAGCGTTCCTCCTGTATAGCCTGATACCACGTCTCCGACGCCTTCCAGTTTTTCAAGGTCAGACTCAACGCACCAGAAACACCCGCCCGCAAAGACCCCAGTCTCAAGTGACGTCGATTCCGGGGAGGTCTGCTTTTCTGCAGCAATAGCGGCGCCTGAAATTGTGAGTAAGGCGGCAATCAATCCGGCTTGCAGTTTATGCAAATTCATGGGGTAGGCTCCAGCAACTTCTGACAATGATATAATGCCTCAGAGATAATACCGAATGACGAGTAAGCGATCTCACGCGATTTTTATCACTTGATGATTAATACGAGCGCAAGCCTGAACGGGACCACTTTTCGGGCAAAAAGGCCTTGTTGAACCCTTTTCAGGGCTCGTGAAACTGCTCAAACGCGGCTATCAGGGCGTTATGCCATCAACTATCAGTCAGGAAAACCAGCATGAGTAAACGCAATGTTTTTGACGGCGCACAGCCTAGTACGCCGCCGATTGTGAAAAAGCAGCCCGTCACCAATACCCAACATGGCAAGACCAGAACTGATGATTATGCATGGTTGCGAGACGATAAATGGCAAGAGGTGCTGCGTAATCCGGAAATCCTGAAGCCGGAAATTCGCGCCATGATCGAAGCGGAAAACAAGTATTATGAGAGTGTCACAAGTGACCTTGCAGATTTGCGCCAATCCCTCCTCAAAGAGATGCGCGCCCGAATAAAAGAAGATGATGAAAGCGTTCCAGTAAAAGACCGGGACTGGGAATATTGGTCACGATTTCGCGACGGCGGCGAGTACCCGGTTTTTGTTCGCAGGAAAGTGCCTGACGGGAACGAACAGATCATTCTCGACGGTGATAAAGAAAGTAAAGGTGCAGACTTTTTTCGGGTCGGATCGGTTGCCCATAGTCCAGATCAAAAGTTGGCGGCGATTAGTGTCGACCGGCTAGGGTCGGAATATTACACGATTACCGTGCGAAATATTGAAACCGGTGAAGACTACAGCGACAAGATTGACAATGCGGATGGCGGCGGTGCTGTATGGGCGGCTGACAGCCAGTCATTTTACTATGTGGAACGAGACGACAGCCAGCGCCCAAAACGCGTTAAGCTTCATTGCCTCGGAACTGACCCAGCAGATGATCCGGTCATCTATGAAGAACCCGATGACGGATTTTTCCTCGACATTTCTAAAAGCCAGAGTGGTGAGTTTATCTTCATCTATTCAGGCAATCACGCGACAAGTGAAGTACGGTTTATTAGGGCCGACGCAACGGGCGCGACGCCAACTCTCATTCAGCCGCGCGAACAGGACATAGAATACACCGTCGAGCATCATGGAGATGATTTTTATATCACAACAAATGCTGATGATGCGGTAGATTTTAAAATCGTCAAGGCGCCTGTAATCACTCCCGATCGTAAACATTGGAAAGATTGGGTCCCGCATCAGTCAGGCGTGAATATTCTCACATTTATACCTTATAAGGAATACAATGTACGGCTTGTACGGAACGATGCGCTGCCGACAATTGTTGTATCGACTTATGATGGGGATGCGCACGAAATTTCATTTGATGAGGCGGCATTCGATCTCGATATCCGCGCCGGTTTTGAATATGACACCAAGACGGTTCGGTTTATTTACGAGTCGCCATCGACACCGAAACAGACTTTCGATTATGACATGGACGTGCGGTCGCGCTCACTGTTGAAAGTGCAGGAAGTGCCGAGCGGTCATGATCCGTCGCTTTATGTCGTGGAGCGGCTTGATGCGCCGGGTGAGGGTGGCGCTAAAATTCCGGTGATCACATTAAGGCTGAAGTCAACGCCGAAAGACGGGTCTGCACCGGTTCTATTGTATGGGTACGGTTCCTACGGGATCACCATCCCTGATAGTTTTTCGACGAACATTTTGCCAATGGTGGATCGCGGGGTGATTTATGCGCTGGCGCATATCCGTGGCGGCGCTGCAAAAGGTCAACAATGGTATCAGGATGGTAAACGCGCCAGCAAGATGAACAGCTTCACGGACTTTATTGATGCTGGCGAAGCGTTGATCAAAGAGCGCTACACGTCAAAACAGAAGATCGTGATTTATGGCGGCAGCGCCGGCGGGCTACTGGTTGGCGCAGCCGTAAATTTGAGACCGGATTTATTTGCAGGCGTGATCGCGGCGGTGCCTTTTGTTGATGTGATCAACACAATTTCTGATGAGAGCTTGCCGTTAACGCCGCCTGAATGGGACGAGTGGGGCAACCCGATTGAAGACGAAGAAGCGTTTAAAAATATTCTGTCTTATTCTCCCTATGACAACATCAAGCAGGAAAACTATCCGCCGGTGATGATGACCGGCGGCCTCACCGATTATCGGGTGACCTATTGGGAACCGGCGAAATGGGTGGCGCGATTACGTGATGATGCGAAAGGCGGTCCGTTTATTTTGCGGATGAATATGGGGGCGGGACATGCGGGATCTGCAGCACGGTTTGAGCAGTTGGATGAGCGCGCGCATTTATATGCGTTTGCGCTGAAAGTGATGGGCAAGGAAAATACAAAACCCATCAGCCATAAAAAATAGGCGCCAACATTTAGTCGCGTCGCGGTTTGGCATTTGACTTGCGGCGTTTCTTCTTTTTCTTGTCACCCTGGACTGGGCGTTTTGATTTTGGTTTGGCGCTCTTGCGGCTGGATTTTTTCTTGCCGGGTTTTCGCCCTATGGACTTCTTGTTTTTTCTTACAGGCGGCAAGGGCTCACTCAGCATATCAAACCGAAGACTACCGGTGAGGGGAATCGCCTCCGCAAGGCGGACTTTCACCGCCATGCCAAGGCGGTAATAGCCGCCAGTTGTTTCGCCGATGATGGCGCGTTCAGCTTCATCAAAGCGGTAGCGCTCTGTGCCGATTGAGCGCATGGGGACAAACCCGTCGGCGCCGCTGTCATCAAGCATGACAAACAGCCCAAACTTCGTGACGCCGCGAATGCGCGCGTAAAATGTGGCGCCAACGCGTTCTACTAGAAAGCTGGAAAGGTATCGATCGTTGGCTTCGCGTTCCGCCGCAATGGCGCGGCGCTCGTAATTGGAGATTTGCTCGGCGATATCTGAAAGGGCGCCAGCCTCTTTAGCCGCCTGTCCGCCGTCGCCGAGCTTTCCTGCCGTGACCAAGGCCCGGTGGACAGTCAAATCTGCATATCGCCTGATGGGAGATGTAAAATGCGCATAGCGCGGCAGGTTAAGCCCAAAGTGGCCGCGATTTTCAGTATCGTAAATTGCCTGACGCTGGGAGCGGAGAACGATTTCTGAAATCAGTTCTTTTTCATCGCGCTCGCCTGCGATCTTTAACAGCTGATTGAAGTTTCCTGACCGGACAGACCCGCCCTTGACGAGCGAATAGTCGAGACTTTCCAGATAAGTACGCACGCCTTCCAGCGCTTCTTCGTCGGGCTGGTCATGGACACGGTAGATCAACTCCAACCGAGCACGTTCCAGTGTTTCTGCTGCCGCGACATTGGCAAGGATCATAAATTCTTCGATGACCCGATGGGCGTCAATGCGCTCGCGTTTGATAATCTTTTGAACCCGCCCATCTTTGCCAAGAATGATCTTGCGTTCTGGGAGATCAAGGTCGAGGGGCGCGCGTTTTTTGCGTTCGTTCCAGCGCGCCTTAAAAGCCGCATAAAGATCTTTTATGGATTTTTCGATATGGACCGCTGCAGGCGCGCCTTCATGGATGGCCTGCGCTTCTTCATAGGAGAGTTTTGCTGCCGAGCGCATCATCGCGCGCATAAAGCGATGTGATTTTTTATTTCCGTCCGCGTCGATAATCATTTCAACAGCGAGGCAAGGCCTGTCTTCCCCTTCGCGCAAGGAGCAAAGGTCATTGGACAACCGTTCCGGTAACATTGGCACGACACGGTCCGGCAAATAGACCGAGTTTGCGCGTTTTAGCGCCTCTTCATCCAATGCGCCGCCGGGGCGAACAAAAGTGCTGACATCGGCGATCGCAACGATAACCCGAAAGCCGCCTTGATTTTTTGAGTTGGTATCGGCTTGTGCAAAAACCGCATCGTCGTGATCTTTGGCGTCATGGGGGTCGATAGTAAAGAGCGGCGTGTCGCGCAAATCTTTCCGTTCGCCGAGGGGCGGAAGCTTTGCTTTTTTTGCTTCTTCAATAACAGCGGCGGGAAACTCAGTCGGGATGCCGTGATTGGCAAGGGCAATAGTCGAAAAGGCGTCTCGATCAT
>BQJH01000025.1 GCA_021604605.1 Hyphococcus sp. | reverse complement strand
GCGCGATACAGACCCCTTCAAAAGCCTGAATACGTTCGCGCTCGCCTTCGCGCACTTTCACGTTGACTTTGATTGTATCACCTGGCGCAAATTCCGGAACGGTTTTGCCAAGCTCTTCCATATGCTCTTTTTCGAGCGTTTCGATAATGTTCATCACTTCGGTTCCTTGTTCTTGTCGCGCCGGATAGGACCGTTAATTTGAAACCTCTCATAGAGATCCGGTCGTCGCGTCCGCGTTATTTCTTGCCGCTGTTCGCGCCGCCAATCGGCGATCTTTTGGTGATCCCCTGACAACAGCACGTCCGGGATGGCCCGGCCCTCAAATTCTCTCGGTCGGGTATATTGGGGATATTCCAACAGCCCGTCCTCAAAGCTTTCCTCCCCAAGAGAAGAAGCCGAGCCCAATACCTTAGGGATCAGCCTGACGCAAGCCTCGATCATAGCCATGGCGGCGATTTCCCCTCCGGCCAGGACAAAATCGCCAATTGAGACCTCCTCGACCTGCCGCGCCTCGAAAATTCGCTCATCAAACCCCTCAAATCGCCCGCACAAAGCGATCAGTCCCGGCCCTTCTGATAGGGCCTGGGCGCGTGCTTGCGTCAGGGGCGCGCCACGCGGCGAAAGGCAGAGGATAGGCCGATCGTTTCGGGGGACGCTATCAATGGCCTGGCTGAGAATATCGGCCCGCATCACCAGTCCAGCGCCGCCGCCAGCAGGCGTATCGTCCACTGAGCCATACTTATTGTCAGAAAAGTCGCGGATATTCACCGTGTCGAGCGACCACAGCCCGTCGGCCCGTCCGCGCCCCAGAACGGAGGCGTCGAGCGGTCCCGGAAACAGATCCGGATAGAGGGTCAGGACAGTTGCATGCCACATGGCGCTGAAATGGCACGGAGGTCAGCAGGGCGCAAGCGAGACTAGAAGGCCGTGCTTTAGCTCTTCCCTGCCCACAATGCCTCTATTCTTTCACCTTGAAATTCTGGATTTTGATAAAGCGCGTGCAGTTTTCCGGATTGCCAAGGCCGGAGACATTGCAATCGAGTGTATTTTGAAGGCCGCTTCCTGCTTTTTCAGCCTTTGTGAGGAATATATTCGGCGCGCTAGCGGCTGTGGTCGTCAGCGGTGATTTGCTCTCGCTGTCGTCCTTATGGTCGTCCCAGCTAACGATCCCGAAGAGAAACTTCTTGCTTGATGTATCGCATTGGCCACGACGGATGATGAAATCAACGGATGAAGGTTTATCGGCCTCAGGTTCCGCAGGAAAATACAGCATTGGCATTTTTTGCCCGCGCGTCTCTTTTAAGACAGTTTCTTTTTCGCGCCGATGATAAAACTGCAAGGGGCAAAAGCCTGACGTGAACCAATCCAATGAATAATCAAAAGCAAATACCGCATGATTTTTGGATTTTGGCAGACGTAATTTGTAGTTTGCATATTCCCCTTGTGTCTCGATAAGAAAACTTGGCCGCGGCTCTGCTTTTTGACGCTGCTTGTTTTTTTGGTCCTCTGCGGGCGCTTTATCTTTAGTCGCCAAGTCGTCAGCAATAAGAATAAATTCGCTCTGCATCGGGCTGAATTCAGGTTTCGACACGAAGGAGGTAAAAGGTTTATCTTCTTTGATCTCGAGCTCGGAGACTTTCAGCTTGCGATCCGGTTTGGCGCCATTTTCAGTGTTGAAGCGCTGATAGACGGCGTAAGGCAATACGTCTTCAAGCTTGCGCCATTTCGAGAGGCGCTTCGTCCATTCCGGGAAGTAGAGTGTGGCCAGTAAATCCTGTTCTCGAAAGGGATCTAGCAAATCGTAAATGACGTCAGCGCGCTGGCCAAGCTTATCTCCATTGGAGAAATATGAACTTGTGCCGTGTGAGTTGATGCCAACGACGTTACCCGAAGAATTAATGATCGGCCCGCCGCTGTTGCCGGGTGCGCTCGCCATGCGATGGATGATGAGATTATCAAAGCGCGGGTCGCCGTTTGCCTCAACCAGATCAATCGGGGCGATTGTTACGCCAATCACACCGCGCTCTGCACGTGAAGCGGCGCTTTCTTCTGACAAGTTGTCAGTAATCGTATCAACGGGAAATCCGATAATGGCGATAGGGTCGCCAGCGCTCAGGGTCGCGAGTTTTTCTTCATCCTCAAGCGCCATATTAGGGCCGAGAATGTTTTCGCCCGTTTCAGGATCAATCGGGTCGACAAACAAGAGCGCCCCATCATGGGCGATATCGTAAATGCGGATGAAGTTTGGGCTCCGGGCGAGTGAGTCCGGGTCGGCGGGCTGATAATTTTCAACCAGTTTTCGAAACCGAGTGTAACCTGAGTGCAGCTTTGAGTTGCGTATCCTTAATGGCTTGCCGCTAAATCTGTTAATGACGGAAAATGTTTTTTCTTCATCGTCAAAGTCAAAACCTTCAGCAACATGGGCTGCTGTTGCGAGTATGCCGCGATCCCGGTCAATGACAAACGCAGTACCGTAATGGCGCTTGTCGTTGATCACCATATAAACAGAGCGTTCAGCACCCGCGATAATTTCGGGCTCGATGATCGCTTTTAAAGCGGCGTCAGCCTTTTTGCTTGTTTCTGAAAGTTGTTCAGAAAGGGCTGCATTTTGGTTCTGCTGTTGCAGTCTTGCTATTTCGCTCGCAGCGAGACCAGCGGCAAGCAGACCGGCGATGGTCAGCAGGATTATTCTATCTATGGTTAGCCGCATAACGCCCCCTGAGAACTCATATGAGGTCATATCGGCGAAGTGTGCGTTGACCCCAGTACCCGGCATGAGTTTAGGCAATCATCGGCCCGTGGGCTAGGGTTAATACGCTTTGCGGCGTGTTTGTTTTATGATTTTAAAAGGACCAGAATGTTTTTCCGCGCCTGAGGGTAAGTAGATTTATGGTTAACGCGCCGGTTCATCATTGGGGTCGTCGCTCTCATCAATGATACTCTGCATCACAGTGATTGTTCTATTCGCAAGGCTAATTTCAGGTACATTCTCTTTTGTAAAAGCGATGAGCTGAACGCCTTTTACATTGGGAATATTTTTAAGCTCCAGCAAATCACCCGCGCCAAAATTATAGACTGCGTTGACAATACCAAAGGCGTCACCGTTTTCATTGATGGCGTTTAAGCCCACCAGATCGCTTAGGTAGAACTCTTCTTCATCTGGTGTGGGCAATTGATCGCGCGAAACATAAAGTCGAGCTCCTTTTAAGTTTTCTGCCTCTTCGCGGGATTTTATTTCTGGTGCGCGCACCAGTACGAGATCGCCTTTCAAGGTTTTGATAAGCTTCAGAGTAAAGCGCTGTTTGCCGTCTTCAGAATAAACCGGCCCATAGGCGGCTATGTTTTCCGGCGCCTCGGTAAACGTTTTCACTTTCGCGTCGCCTTTAACGCCATGAGCGCCTGCAAAAGCGCCAAGGCAAACTCTGTCATCGTCTTTTGTCATGGCTTTTCTTTAGACGGTTCCGGTTGCTCGCTAAACTGAAACATTTGACCTTTTTCAGTCCATATGAGGACGGCGAAAGCGCTAATGCCGAGACAGGTAAACCCCAGAATAATCGGCATGGTGGTGCCATCATAAAACTGGCCAATAATGCCGCCCAAAAACCCAGCAATCGTGGTGCCGGCAAACCCGTTTGCGGCGGCCGCTGATCCGGCAATGTGACCCATGGGCTCCATCGCGAGGGCGCTTGCATTGGGGCCGATCAATCCGAGCGCAAAAAACGAGACGCTCATAAACAGCATGAAGAGAATAAATGTTTCTCCAGCCGTAGCGGCAATGAGGAGGTGCAAGAGGTTCGCGATGATAAAAACCAGAAGCGCCGTATGCGAGATGCGCCGCATCCCATACCGTGAAACGAGCCTTGCGTTGATTAGTGTTGCGGCGCCAAGGGAGGCTGCGATGGCGGCAAAAGCGAGAGGGAAAGCATTGCCAAGATCAAACGTGTCCAGAAAGATTTGTTCAGATGCGCTGATATATCCGAACAAGGCTGCAAAACATAAGGCGGAAGCGAATGTGTAGCCAAAGGCAATTCTATTTTTGAGAAATTCTCCATAAGCCGCAAAGATAGGCCCTGCGCGCAATGGCTTTTGGTTTTCTTTTGACAGTGTCTCGGGCAAACGCCATCCAAGCCATAGAGCAAGCATCAAACCGTACAACAAGAGCGCGATAAAAATGCCCCGCCATGGCGCGGCAAAGAGGATCACCTGTCCGAAGCCCGGCGCCAATATCGGCGCCGCCATAAAGATTGTGATCGCAAGCGACATAACTTCAGCCATGCGCCGCCCGGAACATTGATCGCGAACGATGGCGATGGAGGCAACGCGCGTCGCCGCTGTCGTAACGCCCTGAAATGCCCGCGCGGCGAGCAAGAGCGAGAAGGTCGATGCAAAGACACTCAGCGCCGAGGCGAGAACATAGGCGCTCAACGCCCACATCAAGACGCGCTTGCGGCCAAAGCGATCGACAATCGGGCCAAAAAACAATTGGGCGATCCCGTTGCCGAGAACGTAAACGATAATAATCAGCTGGCGGTCATTGTCGTGGGCGGCGCCAAGTTCTTCCCCGATCTGGCCAAGCGCCGGCAACATCATGTCAATCGCAAGAGCATTCAACGCCATGACGGCAGCGACGATGGCGACGAGTTCCACAAAGGGAATGCGCGGCGCGGCGGATGGGGAGGGAGTGTTATTCATCACGCGGGGTTACGCCGCCAATTCCGAATTGGCAATGGTCTTAGCGTTTGGGTTTTAGGGATGCCAATTGCGCCGAGCCGTTTTAAGGTCCCCTCACAGATACAATTTCCGAAGGAGATGTTGCTTTGTCTGAGGCGAATGAAACGGCAGAAGAAAATACCAATCGATCGCTTTATTGGCGCGCTAACATTAAGCTTCTGGCGGGATTGCTCGCCATCTGGTTTCTCGTTTCATTGGGCGCGGGCATTATCTTTGTTGACGTTCTCAATAAAATCGAAATTGCCGGCTTCAAGCTTGGTTTCTGGTTCGCTCAGCAAGGCTCGATCCTCATCTTTGTGGTTTTGATTTTCGTTTATGCCGCGCGCATGCGGGTCATTGAGAGGCGCTTTGGCGTCAGCGACGAGTAGGCGCGCTGATGGATACGCAAGCCCTGACCTATATCTTTGTTGGTCTTTCATTCGCACTTTACATTGGTATAGCGCTCTGGTCGCGGGCGAGCTCCACCAGCGAGTTTTATGTTGCCGGCGGGCATGTGCACCCCATCGCCAATGGCATGGCGACGGCCGCAGACTGGATGAGCGCTGCGTCTTTTATTTCCATGGCGGGGATCATTGCGTTCTCCGGTTATGATGCGAGCGTTTATCTCATGGGTTGGACAGGGGGCTATGTTTTGCTCGCCTTGTTGCTTGCGCCGTATTTACGAAAGTTCGGTCAGTTTACCGTGCCGGATTTTATCGGTGAACGGTATTATTCAAAGACAGCGCGTGTCGTCGCCGTCATTTGCCTGATCATCATTTCGTTTACGTATATTGCCGGGCAGATGCGCGGCGTTGGCGTCGTCTTTTCTCGCTTTTTAGAGCTGCCTGTTGATATGGGCGTAGCTGTCGGTATGGGGATTGTTTTTTTCTATGCGGTTCTGGGCGGCATGAAGGGCATCACCTATACGCAAGTCGCACAATATTGCGTCTTGATTTTTGCCTATCTCGTCCCGGCCGTGTTTATCTCGATCATGGTGACCGGCAATCCTATTCCCCAGCTTGGGCTTGGGTCTGATGTTGTGGGCGGTGATATTTCTGTGCTGTCAAAGCTTGACGGCGTGCTTGTCGACCTAGGCTTTAGCGCTTTCACAGAAGGATCGAAATCAAAGATCGACATGTTCGCGATTACCCTGGCGCTGATGGTTGGTACGGCTGGCTTGCCGCATGTCATTGTTCGTTTTTTCACCGTGCCAAAAGTATCGGATGCGCGTCGGTCGGCCGGATATGCGCTGATCTTTATTGCGCTTCTTTATATGACAGCGCCGGCGGTCGGCGCTTTTGCGCGGCTGAACTTTGTCGAGAGCGTCAGTGAAAAATCCTACGCAAATGCGCCGGAATGGGTAAAGACCTGGGAAGGGATCGGTTTGATCGCCTGGGTCGATAAAAATGAAGATGGTGTGATCCAGTATGGTCCCGGCGCTGCATTTGAGGGACGGGTCGATTTCTCTGGCGAGGTCGGCGTCGCAGGTGAGCGGCTTCTCACAAACCATCCAACGCCGCTTACAAATGAAATATTTGTTGACCGGGATATTATGGTGCTGGCCAACCCGGAGATTGCGGGCCTGCCCGGTTGGGTTATTGCGTTGGTTGCAGCGGGCGGGGTCGCGGCGGCGCTCTCAACAGCGGCGGGACTGTTATTGGTGATTTCTTCATCGATTAGTCATGACCTTTTGAAGAAGACGTTCCGCCCAAAAATAACAGAGAAAACGGAACTTATGGCGGCGCGCGGTGCGGCGGCAACTGCGATCGTGATCGCCGGTTATCTCGGCATTAATCCGCCGGGCTTTGTCGCTCAGGTTGTGGCGCTTGCCTTTGGTCTTGCAGCTTGTTCTTTGTTCCCGGCGATCTTGATGGGTATATTTTTTAAAGGCGTAAACCGGGAGGGGGCAATCGCCGGCATGGCGGCAGGCTTGATTTTTACCCTTGGCTATATCGTCTATTTTAAATCGCCATGGTTTGGCGCAACCAATAGCTCAGAGCACTGGCTTTTTGGCATTTCACCAGAAGGGATCGGCGCTATCGGTATGGTTTTAAACTTTGCTGTAGCATTTGGCGTTGCGCAATTTACACAGGCCACGCCGCCTTCAGTCCGGTCGATGGTGGATAATATTCGAACACCCGGCACCGTTCTCAGCCAATGAAAGGCGCGCTAAAAAGAGAAAGGCGCTAGTCTTCGTCGATATAACCGAGCGCTTTTTCCCGGTCATAATCCGAAGTGATTTCGTTTGCGGCTTTTCGATAGGCTGCGAGTAAAACCTCATTGTCGCTGATCTTTTCGGCTATTGCTTCAAGGGCAAGTCGCTGGTCATGATCAGAAGAGATATGCTCATAGGCGTTAAACCATGCTTGTGAGAGGGCCTCGCTCTCCAGAATCATATCAGCGCTCTCAGTTAGTACTAACCGCAAATCATGATCGCTCTCGATATTATCGGCTGCGGCGTCAAGCAGCTTTTCAGTTTGCGCGGCGTTGAGGCGGTCGTTTTCAAAAAGGGTTTGCGCCGCGACCCGCAAATCATGATCGCTTTCAATGCGTTCAAAAAGGGTCATGACAAGGTTCATGGCTTCTTCATTGATCGGCCGGTTCGCAAATGCCTCAATGAGTTGGCGTAGTTCATGATCGTTATCGATAGACTGCGCCGCATTAATCAGTGCGACAGCAGCTTCCTCGGAAAGGGTTTCATTCTCCAGAATAGTTTCCAGAGCGCCAGATAAATCATGGTCGCTTTCAATTACGGATAATTTTTCTGTAAGAGAAATAATATCGGCCGCGGTCAAATTCGCCTGCACAGTGAAAGCATCCGTATAAGCGCGTAAGGCGTGTCCGCCCTCAAGCACGGAGATCTCTTCGAGAACAGCGGCGTTGCCGCCGCGCGCTAAAATGATAGAGACCCGTTCGTCCGCTTTCATGCCGCTGGCGCGCAGGAATTTTAAAAACCCTGCAGCGATGGCCGCATCTGTTTCTTCGCTGGCATCTTGTTCTTCTCCATCACGGTAATATGTGACTTCAATGCCTGAACGTCTGTCCTCGAATTCAATCCGTTCTTTGACGCCGTTTTCCTGAAGGGTGATTTCTAACTCATCATCAAGGTCGCCGACGCTGGATCCGGCCTCATCAAGGGAAAACTCTCCGTTCCATTCTGCTTTGATTTTGCGATTCTCATCGCGAAAAAGAAACTCGCCTTTATCGCCGATAAATGTCTGACGCACGGTCCGGCCATCATCGTCGTCGAAAGAGTTGCCATGATTATTGTCTCTCGCGCTGAAGGCATAGGCCGCCGAGATTAAGACAGCGCCGATAACAATAAATGCAAGGGTTCTAAGGCTATTCATAATCATGTCCTTATCTCGGCTCGAGCCGATCTGGATGAAGAGCATAAAAGCGTGACGCTTGGCAGGCAAGGCGTGTGGTGAAGGGTACGGGGCAGGCCGCTATTCAGTGATACTGCGACGATCAGCGCCTAAATAGGCGTCGCTGCGCATCTCGATTAACCGGGATGCGGTGCGTTCAAACTCGAACGATCCATCGCCTACAGCATAAAGACCATCAGGTTCGCTATCGGCGGAACAGACAAGCTTTGTTCGCGAATCATAGATGGCATCGATTAGGGTGACGAAACGCTTGGCTTCATTGCGCTGTTCCGGCCCCATAATCGGAATATGGTCAATGAAGAGGGTGTCGAAATGCCGGACCAGGGCGATGTAATCAGCGGCGCCAAGAGGTTGCCCGCATAAGGCGTCAAATTCAAATCGCGCGGCGCCACGGGCCGCTCGCGGCGCTAATAATCTTCGACCTTTAACGAGAAGTTCTTCTGAGTGCTCCTGTGCGCCGCAGATCATATTGTCCCAGGCTGCGTCTATGGCTTTATCAGCGTCTTGGCTAAGCGGCTGATAGTAAACCGGCGCCCCTTCAAGCTTTGCGAGGCGATAATCTTTTGCTGACTTCAGTTCAAAAACATCGAGCTTCAGTTTTAGTAAATCAATAAAGGGAAGAAAGAGCTGACGGTTCAGCCCGTCCTTGTAAAGATCATCAGGCGGCCGGTTGGAGGTGGCAACGATAACAACGCCGTGAGTAAATAGCGCTTCGAATAAACGCCCAAGGATCATGGCGTCGGCGATGTCCGTGACCTGAAATTCATCAAAGCAAAGCAACAGCACATCTTGCGCTATATCATTCCCCACTGGCGCCATGGGGTCGTCGGGCGCTTGTTTGTTATAAGCTTTATGTCGCCGCTTTGTTTTTTCGTCAGCCGCGCGCCAGACAGCTATGCGCTCATGAACTTCTGCCATAAATTCGTGGAAGTGGACACGACGCTTTTTTGCAAACCCCGTGTTGTTGTAGAAAATGTCCATCAACATCGTCTTACCGCGGCCAACGCCGCCCCAAAGATACAGGCCTTTTGGAGCGTCTGGTTTGCCAAACAATCCGCGCTTGACGCCATGATAGTTTTTTAAGGCCATATGCAGCTTTTGCAGGTTGGCGGCGGCATCGCCTTGGGCGACGTCATCATCAAGCACGCCTTTGCGCACGAGGTCCTTATAGCGTTTGAGTGGGCCTTTGGTCATCAACCGGCTATAGCGCGGTCTCCGCTATCCGTCACGGGGGTAAACATCCATGCCGCAACGGCTGTCGCTATTGCTGCGGCGACCAGTTGTGCGAAGATAAAGCCTGGTGCATCGACCAGGCGGATGCCCGAAAACGTGTCGGTCAATGTTCTGGCAATAGTGACTGCAGGATTGGCAAAAGAGGTTGATGAGGTGAACCAATACCCTGCAGTGATAAATAACCCAACGGCGAGCGCAACACTTTCAGGCCGAAAACGGAGCGCCCCTAAAATTGTCAGGACCAATCCAAAAGCGGCGACCGCTTCTCCAAGCATTTGGTCGATCCCATGACGGGCTTTCAGGCTTTGTTGAAGGATGTCGAGGTCGAACATTGCATGGCTGAGGAGAACGCCTGCAATACCGCCAATAATTTGAACGACGCAATAACCGAGCGCGAGAACGGGTGATAATTCCCGCCGTAACAAAAATGCAAGCGTAACGGCTGGGTTAAAGTGGGCGCCGGAAACAGGCCCCAAAATCATAATCAGAATAACAAGCCCCGCCCCTGTTGAGATTGTATTGCCCAGGAGGGCGATGGCGTCATTCCCGTCAGAAAGGCTGGCGCCCATAATGCCGGAGCCAACAACGATGGAGAGCAATAGGGCCGTGCCAAGCGCTTCTGCGCAAAGTTTTTGCGTGACTGAAAATTGCATCACGCTTGCTCGTTCAGAAAGGTGTTGATCGTGTTACGAATTGAAATGAAAACTTGTTGGAATACAGCGCGGCGTTCTTCATCAGTTCCTAGTGCGGAGGCCGGATCGGGAAAACTCCAATGGTATTTTTGAGGCGCCTTGCTGGAATGTGTTGGCCATATCGGGCAGGTTTCTCCCGCCGCATTATCGCAAACGGTGACAACGACATCCATAATGGGCGCATCGTCAGATGTGAATTCATTCCAGCTTTTAGAGTAAGGCGCATTACCCTGATTGTTGACAGGGATATTATTCTCGCGAAGTGTTTGAAGAGCCACTGGATTCGGCTCGCCAGCAGGGTGTGAACCTGCGGAATAAGCCGCCCACTTCCCGGCTGCGGCTTTATTCATGTATGCCTCTGCCATGATTGAGCGTGCTGAGTTGCCTGTACATAAAAACAGAACATTCCTCATTGATCACGGTGCCTTATTTATTGCGTCTAGCAGCATGCTGCGGTTGTCGCGGCCTTTGGTTTTGCCGCATTCAGCGATAAGTCTGGCTCACTCCCATATGCGCCGCTTTCCCCGTATGTATGGAAAAGCTCCCAAACCGCCATTTGCGGGTCTTGTGTCCAGTATTTATTGCTCTTTGCGTAACAGCAGGTTGTGTCAGCTTCTGGCCTGGATAAGACGCCGGCCGCTTCCAGGCGGGCGGCGACAGCCTCAAGTTCTTTGTCATCGTCCAGAGACAGGCCGGCGTGGTCGATGCCGGTCTTGGTTCCGTGAGTTGAGAGGGAGATGTTGGCGGCCGGGTCAACAAGCAGCCATTTGGCGTAATCGTCCTTTTGGACGGTCGGCGCTGTGCCGAACATGGCGGTGTAGAAGTCGATTGAGCGGTCGAGGTCGTTTGTTCTTATGTGGAGGTGAAGGCGTTTCATGAGGCAATCTCCTTGATTACATAGGGGCCGCAGAGGCGCTTATCCCCCTGACAGCAGTCGGCCAGCAGGAAGTCCACGAGATCGCGCATGCCGCCATAATCGGCGGCGTAGATCACGCTCCGGCCTTCCTTGCGAGATAGGATGAGCCCAGCTCTGACCAGCTCCTTGAGGTGGAACGACATGGTCGGCGCCGGGGCGCTTAGGGCGTCAGCAATTTTGCCGGCAGGTTTTCCTGACGGACCGGCTTTTACAAGCAGCCTTATAATCTCAAGCCGGGCAGGTTGGGCGAGGGCGGAAAACCGTGCGCTGGCTTCATTAGTTTCCATATTTCCATAATTATGAAAATATAAAATAATGTCAAGCTCTAATTTATATTGCTTGCTGGCTTGTCCTATAGAATCGCGCCACACAGTGCGCAATTGCAAGTTAGTCAATTTTTCCGAACGCGAAACGTTCCCTTCTCTTATGGTTTATAAAACACTCAACGCCGAAAGGGTCATGGCGACCATTGATAAGCTGGAGGCGCGGGTTTCTGAGCGTTTTCCTGATAGCGGTTTGTCAAATGTCGCTTGTGAACTCTCCCAAACGGCGCGTCGCTGCGCGGCGGAGTCGGAAAGGTTGCGCCAGCCGATCATCCCGCTGCGTATATCGGTCTACACGGTCTGGACATTGGGGGCGGCCGCGCTGATCTGGCTTGCAATCGGACTGCCTTATGGTGGGCTGAAATGGCAGGTCACCAGCCTCATTCAGGTTTTGGAGCCGACCATGAACATCGCTGTGTTGGTGGGGTTGGGCGTTATCGGTCTCGGGCGGCTGGAGGAGCGGTGGAAGCGCGCTAAAGCGTTGGATTACCTCCATGAGCTTCGCTCCATCGCCCACGTTGTGGATATGCACCAGCTGACCAAGGACCCCTATCGGGCAGCGCTGCCTTCAACAGTTTCATCGCCCAAGGTCATCATGACGGGCGCTCTACTAGAGCGGTACCTCGATTATTGTTCGGAGATGTTGTCGTTAACGGCAAAGCTTGCGGCGCTGTTTGCGCAAAGCTGCCGTGATACGGAGGTCGCTGCCGGGGCCAATGATGTTGAGCAATTAACAACGGCGTTGTCGCGCAAGATCTGGCAGAAAGTTATGGCGTTTTCGCGGTTTGAAGAAATGCTGGCGCCTGAAGATGAGTAAGGCTGGCGCTTAGTTTTTCTTCGTGTCCCAAAGGACGCTATCTCCAGCACCGGCAATAATCAGTCCACAGAGCAGTGCGGCGGCCGTGCTTTCAAACAAATTCATCCCGAGTAGAAAAACCGCCCCGAATACCGCTAAATCAACTATATAGCGCATCATGGTTCTCCACATTTGCCGGGTGATAATAGCATGTGAAGACGCATCAGTGGTTAATACGCGCTTAGCTAAGATTCATAAAGTGAATTCAAAGCTTTATTGAATGCTGCATGTGCGAAAGACTTTGCACGGATTATCCGGATGCGCCTTGTCGGTTATGAGCAAATAAAAAAACGGCTTACTTCGAGGTGTCTTTGGCCTTGCCTGTGCGATCGACCGGACGGTTCACCATCATCTTTTTAACCTCGGCAATTGCCTTGGCCGGGTTGAGATGTTTTGGGCAGACTTGTGTACAGTTCATGATCGTGTGGCAGCGATAAAGTTTGAACTCGTCTTCAAGATTATCCAAACGCTCATTGGTGTATTGGTCACGACTGTCTGAAAGCCAGCGATAGGATTGTAAAAGGGCTGCCGGGCCTAGATATTCTTCTTCGCCGCCTTCTTTTTCACCATTCCACCAATAGGATGGGCATGACGTCGAGCAGCATGCGCAAAGGATACACTCATAAAGCCCATCAAGTTTTGCGCGGTCTTCCTGAGACTGTTTCCATTCCGTTTCCGGCTCGTCCTCTTTCGCTTTCAGGAAGGGTTCTATGTAAGCATGTTGCTCATAAAAATTCGTGAGGTCCGTCACCAGGTCTTTCAAAACCGGTTGATGGGGCAAAGGGTAAACTGTGATGTCGCCGGAGCCCAAATCATCGAGGCTCTTTGTGCAGGCGAGCGTGTTGGCGCCGTTGATGTTAAACGAGCATGATCCGCACACACCCTCCCGGCAGGACCGCCGAAAGGAAAGGCTCGGATCAATCTCATTTTTGATCTTGATCAATCCATCAAGGACCATCGAGACATTGGAGACGTCAACTTCATAGTGATCAACCCGTGGGTTATCATCAGTTGACGGATCATACCGATAGACCTTGAAGGTGCGCGTCTTGGCGGCGCCTTGTGGGGCTTTGTAAATCTTACCGTTCTTTCGCACTTTAGAATTTTGCGGCAGCGTCAACTGAACCATGAACTGGAAGCCCCTGTTATTCTTCTTTTGTACGCGCGCCGTACCAGTCCAGATTACGGGTGACAAACATTGTCAGCGCGATTGCGCCAAAGGCCGTAACTGATCCGATTAGGAGTGCATAATCCTCTGATTTCATGAGTAAATATATCAGAGCGTAGGCTCCTGAAAAGGCAAAAAGGGCAATTATTCCGCGCACAAAACTGTGAAACACAGTCGCAGCATAAAACCCGGAAAGAAGGACGGTCGCACCGGCTGTCCCGATGAAGGCCCGTTCGAAGCCGATATGTTCTGAAAAGGCCAGCACCAGCAGATAGAAAATCACCTGTGTCAGCCCCAGGAGAATGTATTGGGCCGGGTGAGCGCGCGCGCCCATGGTCGCCTCAAAGAGAAAGAATGTCAGAAAAACCAGGCCAAGAAACATCAGGGCGTATTTCAAAGCGCGATTGACGCTCTGATAGGGACTGGCGGCAGTGATGAACTCAACGCCAAAGGATTTGCCTTGATCGAGAATATTCAGGTTCCCGTCTACGAGAAAGCTGCGGGGCAAATTGCGGGCAAGGTAAGGGATGCGCCAATTGGCGGAAAAGCCTGCCTCTGTGATGTCGCGGGTATCAGGAAGGTAAGCGCCCTGAAAGCTTGGGTCGGGCCAGTTTGATGTCATTGTGACGTTGGTTTCTTCGCCCGCCGGCGCAAACTGGATGGCGCCGCCACCGGATATGGGCAGCGAGAGCTCAAATGAAAAACCACTTTGTGGATTTGCGAGTGGCAGGGCGGCGCTGATGCCGGACCCATAAAAATTGATATCGTGCCGAAGATTGCTCAAGCCTCTTAAGGCGTCGATGCCGGGCTCGAAGGCGGCGTTCACCGGTTTGTCATTGATGTTGAGGCTCAAATTATCACGAACGCCTTTTAGGCTGTTATCGGAGGAAAACTTAACTGCGATCACTGCCTGGTCCCATCGGAGTGTGAGGTCGCCGTCGGCGATTTGCGGCAGGTTCAGCGCATCAAATCTGCCGCGCATCTTGATATCAGCGTCAAAGATGGTGGCCTCATAGATTGATCGTTGACGGGCGGTGGTGCTTACATCCGTCTCGATATTGAGGGTGCGAGGCGTAAACGCGACAATGGTGGTGCGGGTGATCGGCGCGTCATTTTTATCTGTCTGGCCGGTGTCGATTACGCCCGGCACCAGCAATACCGGCCCGCTGATTGTCTGGCGCCCGCCAACAAGCTGATAAATCTCGTTTTTGACCTCATCGGCGCGCGATGACCTGTCCCAGACCAACGCATAGACCAACATCGCCGGTATCCATAAAAGAAATGCTAGGGCTCCGACGAGAATAAGTTTGAGGCCCAGTGATCTGGCCTGTGAGGTTGCGCGCAATTCCATTTTTTCTCTCCCTGATATTTACCGCCCGGCACATACCCTGTTGCTCGGCAAGCATGACCGCCCAGAGGCGCGAAGGTGGCGCGAAGGCGGCATGAGCGGGGTTTGATCGTGGAAATTTTGAGGCGATCACAATTTAAAGCGGCTCAGCAAGTGTCCAAAGCTGGGTCTGGCAGATCGGGCCAATGCAGCCTTTTACCTGCAAGACGCCATCGGGCAGGCGACGTAGTTTTGCGCCATAGGTTTTGCCGGATTCCGGGTCGTAGATTTTGCCCTTTTTCCACTGACCCTTTTTGGCGGTAAAGCCTTTGAGGATCGTCAGCCCAAGGATGGGCTGCTCTCTTAAATTTTCATCTTTATTGTTCGTGTCTCTCAGCGTTTCTGGCGCTGGATCATCAACCCAGATGATCTTGCCGCACGGTGTATTGTTTCCACAATCGGCGATTTCAATTTTTGAGTTTTGTTTTTCCGTCAACCACACGCCGTAAACATCAAGTGGAGAGTTCTCCTGAGCTGCTGTGACAGACGACGTTATCAATATGGGCAGGAGAAAAAATATATATCGCATCTATAATGACTTTTTGATTGGGTGAAGGGTTGTGAAATTCGGCGCCCTTTTTTCTGTCTTGGCGATGTAGCTCTCTTTGATGTCTTCTGTGCGCAACATGCCGGCATTCCATACGGCAATATAATCGAGTGCGTCCTGGGTAGAGTGATCGCGGGCATAATTGATCATGTGTTTCGTCCCGCTGACCGCTAGGGGAGAGTGGGCGGCGATCTTCGCCGCGATCTCCATCACGCCTTTGAGCAAACCTTCATGAGTGTCAAAAACCTCATTGACAAGACCGATCTCTTTTGCCTTCTCAGCGTAGACGCGCTCTGCCGTATAAGACATCTGCCGCGCCCAGCCCTCCGGGATGATTTTGGCGAGACGCGGGAAAGTGCCGACATCGGCCGTCATGCCGATCGCGGTTTCCTGAACGCAGAAAAACGCATCCGCGCTGGCGTAGCGACAATCGCATGCGGTGGTGAGGTCAACACCCGCCCCGACGGCGCCGCCCTGAATGGCGGCAAGCACAGGCTGGCGCGCGTTTTCAAGTGCTGAAAAACTATCCTGCAGGATGCGCACATGATGACGGAACGCCTCCGCTGCGGCTTCCCGATTGTCGGTCGGCTGATCAAGCCCGCCTTGCATGAAAACGGAAATGTCCATGCCGGCGGTAAAGTGTTTTCCCTCCGCAGACAGAACGATGACGCGAGCCTTTGCGTTATCCGAGATATCATTGATGGCGTCGGGAAGTTCGGTCCAGAACGCGGGAATAAAGGAATTAAAAGCATCTGGTCTGGAGAACCGCAAATGCGCAATATCCTCAGAAATATCAAGGTTAAAACAACTATATCCCATGATCGGTGTCTCCAAAAGTTCAGACTCTGCAAAGCCCAGTTCTTGTGTTAACCTAACCCGGCTTTGCAGCAATTGGCAGATAATTAACAGGCGGTCGTGCAGTTGGCTTAGAAAATTTGGGGGGAGTGGCGCCGTTTATGCTTATTCTTTGCCGCCCGGCCCAACAATGAGGCAGGGCATTGTGGGCAAAGTGTTGTGGCCAAGTTTTTGAGTTGAGTATGGAGCGCAGATAGCCTCATGTCGCAGGAGAAGAGCGCAGAAATTATTGACCTCGGGGGCGCGCGCCTCACACCGCCAGACGGTGTGCCGGTTGGCGAGTTTCTGGCGAACGCGCGGCGCGCCGCTAGGTTGGGGCATGCTGCAGTCTTCGATGCGACAAAGATTAAAACTTCCCATCTAGAAGCGATAGAAGCGGGCGATAAAGATAGCCTGCCTGCGACGCCTTATGCCGTTGGCTTTGTCAAAGCCTATGCAGAATTTTTAGGCCTCGATGCGGACGCTGTGGCGGACCGCTTTAAAGCCGAAATTACGCCTGATGTTGTTGAGGACACCTCTGACGTTGCGGCAGCATCGACTAACCCGCGAAATTCAGGGGAAGGCATGTCGGCGTTGTCTGAGGTCAGCACCGGCACCAAGCTTGTCTCATTGCTGGGCATTTTCGCAATCCTGATCTTTGGGATCTGGATTGTTGTTCAGGTGGCGAGCGCGCCGGCGCGCGAAGCCGCCCGAGCCGAGCCGGAACGCCGAGTGGTTTTGGGTAATGACCCTGTTGCGCCTCTACGTCCTATGGTGACGTCGGAAGCAGCATCTGCGCCTGCTAGCGATCAGATTAGTGATCAGGCCAGCGAACTGGTTAGCGATCAGGTGGGTGATGCAACTGTTTTAGAAAATGTGCTGGCCGCGTCTGAGGATGTGCAAGCTGAGGGTGAGGTTGCGCCAAGTGACATAACTGCATCGGCAACAGAAAATATGGAAAGTCCTGGTGCTGATGATAGTGCGGCAGCCGGTGATGCGCCTGAAGATGCGAGCGCGGCTGTTCAGGAGGAAGCGCCGGTGCGTGTGGCTGAAACACCGCCTCCGGCTACAACGCGTCCAGCGTATCAGCCTGCCCCTCAGCTAACACAGCCGCCTGTCCGGCGTGCGTCAGTGACAGTTGTTGCTGCGCAGATGACCCGCTCGATCGCGCCGCGCTATCCCTCTCAGTGTGACCGATCCGCAGAGGCCATTGAAAAAGTGACGGTCCTGTTTGATGTCACCGCCGCCGGGCGCACGACCAATCCGCGCGTTATTTCTTCGTCGAATTCATGTTTTGATAACGCCGCCGTTTCCGCCATTGGCCGGTGGCGGTTCAGCCCGAAAACCGTGGATGGTTCACCGCGCCCGGACCTTGGAAAACGCGCAACGTTGAATTTTCAAAAGTAAAGGTCTTTTGGAGACTAGTCAGCTGCATCCGCGTCAACATCAATTTTCGGCGAGAGCCAACGCATCATGTTGATGAATAGGTTCGCGTTGTCATTATCAGGGCTGGTGATTGTGATGTATACGCGATCGCCGGAATCGAAAGTAAAAATGAAATCGCGGAACATGCCTTGATCGGCAGCGACCACGACTTTCCCTTTGCCGTATTCGAAGCCAATCATGCCGGCGTAGTAATCCGATGTTTCAGATATGTTGTCCTTGGTCTTCGATATTGATCCATTGACGAAATTTCCCGAGCCTGGCGGAAAAGGAAGAATGGCGTCTTCTAAGTTTCGAAAAATCGCGGCGCCACAATGGTAATCCACTTTTTCGACTGGCAGGCCGCTTTTTAACATGGGGTGATCGATATTGAGCGTGCCATCCTTTGTAGACATGCCGAAATAATGAGAACAGCGTCCATTATCAGGGTCGGTGAAGCTTGGATATTCTTTACTGTAAAGATAACCGTCGCGAAATTTCACGGCGAACGCTTCGAGCAACGGCCTTGCACCGCTACCGCCAGGGAAATGACTAAGGCTTACAAATAAACCGCCGCCCTGGTCCACCCAGCGAACGATGGTTTCAAGCTCGACTTCGGTTAAAGGCGACTTCCAGAAAACACCGCCGTTTTGCAGTGCAATTTCGTCATTCGGCAAGCCGTGAATGAGAAGAACATCAGTATTTTGCAATGTCGCGTCATCGATGGCGGTCTCGGTGTATTCGATGCTAAACCCATCGCGATGCATAATGTCCAGCATGATAGATGCACCGGTCGCGGGGCCTTCGTTTTTATAAATCGTATCGTGAAACCGGTCGATCAGCACGTGCGTGCCGTGCGTTAAAGCAAGCGGCGTGAAGTCGTGGCGGTATTCTATGTCCACCTCTGCGTCCACGAAATTTTTTCTTACTGATTGAGCATCAGTTTGAATGCAAGAAAAGCTGAAAACAGTTATTGCCAAAAATGTAACACTACGCAGCATGCAATTCTCCAGTAAGACCGGAATGCTTAGGTAATGCAGAAACTATTACTTATATTGTACGAAATTGATCTTCCGGGCGCGATCTTCCACTAGTAAACCCGCTTTTTCGGTTCGACGTAATCCATTTCGTCCGTGAGCG